>JAKBCO010000221.1 GCA_021807785.1 Pseudomonadota bacterium | reverse complement strand
GCTTCCAGCTCGTGGCGGATCTCGCGGTAGGTCTGGATGTCGGAACGCGACGGCGGCGCGATCTGCATGAAGATCACCGCGCCATGGCGCTCGGGATGGTCGGCCAGGAACCGCTCGTACGAAACGAAGCGCTGGCGCAGGCCCTTGGCGTAGTCCAGCCGATCGACCGACAGGATCAGCAGCCGGCCGTGCAGGTTTTCGCGCAGCCGCAGCGCCTGGCGGCGGTTGGCGGGCAGCTCGGCCTCGGCGCGGAGTTCGGGGACGTGCACGCCGATCGGATAGACGCCGGTGCGGAGGTCGCGGTCGAAGGCCCGCAGCCGACCGGGCGCCGGGGCGGCGCCGCCGGCCTCGCGCAGGATGTAATCGGCGAAGGCGGTGCGGTCGGGTTCGGTCTGAAAGCCGATCAGGTCGTAGGCGGCCATGTCGCGGATCAGCGCGGCATGCGCCGGCACCGTCATCAGCACGCCGGGTTCGGGGAACGGGGTGTGCAGGAACAGCCCCATGCGGTTGCTCACGCCGGCCTCCCGCAGTGCCGCCGCCAGCCCCAGCAGATGGTAGTCATGGGCCCAGATCAGATCGTCGGGCCGCAGCACCGAGGCCAGCGAGCAGGCGAACAGCGCGTTGACCCGGCGGTAGCCGGCGAACTCGGTCCAGTCGAACCGTGCCAGCCCCATCTGGTAGTGCAGCACCGGCCAGAGCGTGCCGTTGGCGAAGCCGCGGTAGAACTCGTCATAGTCGCGGCGCGAGAGATCGATGGTGCGCAGGGTGATCTTGCCGACATCGCGGCCGGGGTTGGGCATCGGCTCGGTGTCGGAGGAGACCGCGCCGCTCCAGCCGAACCAGACGCCGCCCTCGGCGCGCAGCGCGTCCAGCACGCCGACCGCGAGGCCGCCGGCGGCGGGCTCGCCCTCGGTGATCGGGGCGACACGGTTGGAGACGACGACGAGACGGGGCATGGCGACCTTCGCGGCGGCCCGGCGCGCGGGCGGGGTCTCCCGCTACCACGCGCGGCGGCGGGCTGGGTATAGGCCGCCGCGTGGTGCCGGCCCCGCCGGGCTGCTAGGCTGCGGCGATGGCCGATGCCCATGCCGAGGCCCAGTTCTACGCCTCCGCCCGCGGCGCCGTGGCGGCGCGGCTGCTGCGGGAGCGGCTGGCCGAATTCTGGCCCGACCTGACCGGCCAGGCGGTGCTGGGGATCGGCTACCCGCTGCCCTATCTGCGCCTGTGGCGCGAGAGCGCGGCGCGCTGCATCGCGGTGATCCCGGCGCAGACCGGGGTGGCGCGCTGGCCCGCCGGCAGCCCCAACCTGACCTGCACCGCCGAGGAGGACGCGCTGCCGCTGCCCGATCTGTCGTTCGACCGGGTGCTGCTGGTCCACGGCCTCGAGACCGCCGAGAACGCGCGCCGGCTGCTGCGCGAGATCTGGCGGGTGCTGAAGGATGACGGGCGGCTGCTGATCGTGGCGCCGAACCGGACCGGACCCTGGGCGTATCTGGAATCGACGCCGTTCGGGCACGGCCAGCCCTACAGCTCCGGCCAGCTGGGGCGGCTGCTGGCCGGGGCGCTGTTCCGGGTGGAGCGGCGGGATACCGCCCTGCACCTGCCGCCCTCGCGCCGGCGGATGGTGCTGCGGGGGGCGATGCTGCTGGAGCGGGCGGGGCGGAAGGTGACGCCCGGGCTGGCCGGGGTCAGCCTGACCGAGGCGGTGAAGGATGTGTATGCCGCGATGCCACGGCGGGCGGTGCCGCGGCGGCGGCTGGTGCCGGCGGAGGCGATGTAGGCGTCACACGCGCTGCCCGCCGTCGATATGCACTTCCGAGCCGTTGATATACCGCGCCTGGTCCGAGCAGAGGAAGAACAGCAGGTCCGCCACTTCCTTCGGCTGGCCCAGCCGGCGCAGCGGGATCGAGCGTTCCACGATCTCCTCGGTGCCCGCCGACAGGATCGCGGTCTCGATCTCCCCCGGCGAGACCGCGTTCACCCGCACCCCGGAGCGCCCGAAATCCGCCGCCAGTTCCCGCGTCAACGCCGCCAGCGCCGCTTTCGAGGTCGCATAGGCGGCGGAGGCGAAGGGATGCACCCGCGAGCCGACGATGGAGGTCATGTTCACCACGCTGCCGCGCGTCGCCACCAGCGGCTCCCGCAGCCCCTGCACCAGCGCCAGCGGGGCGAAGAAGTTCACGTTGAACACCTGCAACCAGTCGCGATAGCCCATCTCCAGCGCGCGGATCTTGCCCCCGCCCTGGTGCTTGGGCGAGATCGCGGCGTTGTTGATGAGCGCGTCGATCCGGCCCTCCGCCATTTCCAGCACCCGGGCCAGCGCGGCCGGCATCGCCTCGATGTCGGCGAGATCGAGTTGGATGTGGTTGCGCTCCCCGCCCTTCCACGGGCAGCGCGGGTCGAACGCCTGGCGGGAAATGGTCAGCACCCGCCAGCCTTCGTCGGAGAAGCGCTTGACGGTGGCGTGCCCGATGCCGCGGCTGGCACCGGTCAGCAGCAGGACGGGTTCGCGGGCGGACATGGGCGGGCACCAAGCGGTTGGGAAAAGGCAAACTGACCCTGGCGTCGGCCGGTTTCAACCCCGGATGGCGGCAATCTCGGCGGGGTCGAAGCCGGCTTCGGCCAGCACTTCCTCGGTATGCTGGCCCTGGCGCGGCCAGAGCCGGCGCACCTGCCCGGGATCGGCGGAGAACCGCGCCGGGATGGCGGGCACCAGCACGCTGCCCTCGTCGGGGTGCTCGGCACGGGTGAAGAAGCCGGTCTCGCGCAGGTAGTCGTCGGTCAGCAGTGCGGCGAGCTCGGCCGCGGCGCCGCAGGGGATGTCGAGCGGGCGCAGGATGGCAAGCCACTCGGCGGTGGTGCGCGCGGTCAGGCCTTCGGCCATGGCGCCGTAGAGCGCATCGACATGCTCGGCCCGCGCGGCCAGGGTGGCGAAGCGCGGATCGGCGGCCAGATCCGGCCGGTCCAGCGCCGCGAACAGCCGCGCGTACTGGGCATCGCTCACGCAGATGACGGAGATGAACCCGTCGCGCGTGGCATAGGGGCGGCGATGCGGGCTGAGCATCCGCGGGTAGCCGACGCCGAGTTCGGGGCGGTCGGTGACGGCGCCCCAGAGATGCTCGATCAGCAGGAAGGCCAGCATGGTTTCCAGCATCGGCACATGCACCGCCTGGCCGCGCCCGGTGCGCTCGCGGGCGTAGAGTGCCATGCCGATCGCCGAGGCCAGCGCCTGGCCGGTGAGCTTGTCCACCACCACGGTGGGGAAATAGCGCGGCGCGCCGTCCCGCCCCGCGTTCAGCGCCGCCGCGCCGCTCATGCCCTGGATCAGGTCGTCATAGGCGGGGTACTCGGCCATCGAGCTGCCCTCGCGGAAGCCGGTGGCGGCGGCGTGGATCAGCCGCGGATGGCGGGGCCCAAGGCTGGCGTGGTCGAGGCCGAGGCGGGCCGCGGCACCGAGGCGCATGTTGTGGACGAAGACGTCCGCCCCGCCGATCAGCCGGTCCAGCGCCGCCCGCGCCGCCGGGCGCTTGAGGTCCAGCACGATGCCGCGCTTGTTGCGGTTGAGGGTGGCGAAATAGGCGCCCATGCCCGGGCTCCGCGACGGGCCGATCTGGCGGGTGGCGTCGCCCTCCGGGGTTTCCACCTTGATGACGTCGGCGCCCATGTCGCCCAGCGTCTGGGTGGCGAGCGGGCCCAGCACGATGCTGGTCATGTCGATCACCCGCACCCCGGCAAGCGGTCCGCCCCTGGGTTCCATCGCGCAGCCTCCGTCTGGGAAACCCCAGGGTGCGATGGCGGCGGGATCGTGGCAATCTGCCCGCGCGGGGGGAGGGGCTTGTATGTGCCGGTGGCGCTTGGCCTGCGGACGGGATCGGGGTTGACTGCGGTCATGGTCGAGCCCGCGCCCCGCCGCCGCGTTTCCACCCGCACCGTCGCCCTGATCGTCGCCAGCTCCATGCTGATGGAGCAGCTGGACGGCACCGTGCTGGCCACCGCCTTGCCCACGATGGCGCGCAGCTTCCATACCGCGCCGCTGCACATGAACATCGCGCTCACCTGCTATCTGCTGACGCTGGCGATGTTCATCCCGGCCTCCGGCAAGATGGCGGATCGCTTCGGCAGCCGCACGGTGTTCCGCGCCGCGATCGGGATCTTCACCCTGGGTTCGATCCTCTGCGGCCTGTCGGGAAGTCTGGCCGAGCTGGTGGCCGCGCGGATGCTGCAAGGGATGGGCGGGGCGATGATGTCGCCAGTGGGGCGGCTGGTGCTGCTGCGCACCGCCTCCAAGTCCGAGCTGGTCTCGGCGATGGCCTGGCTGATGATCCCGGCCACCATCGGGCCGATCCTGGGACCGCCGCTGGGGGGCTTCATCGTCACCTACACCTCGTGGCGCTGGATCTTCTTCATCAACGTGCCGATCGGGCTGACCGGGATCACCCTGGTCAGCCTGTTCATCGAGGACATGCGCGAGACCGCGCGCACGCCCTTCGACGTGGTGGGGCTGGTGCTGTCGGGCCTCGCCCTGTCGGGGCTGATGTTCGGGATCGAGATGGCCGCGCGCGGGGCCGGCACGCCGGTGCTGACCTTCGGGCTGATGGCGGGGGGGATCGGGGTTGGGGCGCTCTATCTGGTCCATGCGCGACGGCTGGAGCACCCGATCCTGGATTACCGCCTGCTGCGGTTCACCACCTTCCGGTTCTCGGTGATCTCGGGGGCGTTCTCGCGCATCGGCGCCGGGGCGACGCCGTTCCTGCTGCCGATGATGATGCAGCTGGGGTTCGGCTATTCGGCGGCGCGGTCGGGGCTGATTACCTTCGCCGGGTCGCTGGGGTCGCTGGCGATGCGGGCGGTGGCGCCGGGCATCCTGCGCCGGCTGGGGTTCCGCCCGGTGATGACCTGGATCGGCTTCCTGGCGACCGGGCTCTTGATGGCGGATGCGGCGTTCCGCCCGTCCTGGCCGGATGCCGCGATCTATGCGGTGCTGATCGCCGGCGGGTTCTTCCAGTCGCTGATGTTCATGGCCTACAACACCATCGCCTACGCGGAAGTACCGCGGCCGGAGATGTCGGCGGCGACCAGTTTCTACACCACCCAGCAGCAGATGATGCTCTCGCTCGGGATCGCGATCTCGGCCGCGGCGCTGGCCGGGTCGATGGCGGCGCGGGGGCACGCGGCGCCGGAATTGTCGGATTTCTCGATCGCGTTCCTGGTGGTGGGGGGGCTGGCGATGCTGGCGCCGGTGGTCTCGCTGCGGCTGGACCCGCAGGCGGGGGAGGAACTGAGCGGGCACCATGCGCGCCCGGCAGCGGCGCCGGCCCCGGCGATCGGGGCGGCGGCGCCGGCGCGGGAGGGGTAGCGCGGGCGTTGCGCCG
>JAKBCO010000220.1 GCA_021807785.1 Pseudomonadota bacterium | reverse complement strand
CGATCGCCGCCCGCACCGGGCTTTCGGTGATTCCGGTGGTCACGGATTCCGGGCGGGTGTGGGGCCGGCGGGCGTTCCTCAAGCGGCCCGGGGTGATCCATATCCGCCTGCTGGCCCCGCTGGCGCCTCCGGATGCGCGCCCGGGGGCGCGGGGGCGCATGATGGTGGCGCTGGCGGCGGCCTTGGCCGAGCCGGCCGATGGGGGGGAAGGATAGCCCCGATCTTCCCGCGGCAGGGGGGTGTCGTCTTGTTTTGCGCGCAGCCGCCACGCCAACCCTGCGCGCGTTTGCGCGCAGCCGCCACGCCAACCCGGCGCGCGGCACAACCGGTTTCTTTCGGAACCGGGGTGTCACCAGTCGGGGCAGATGGGTGGCGGCGGCGGCGACCACGATGGACGGGCACGACCGGCGTGGCTCGCCATGGACCGTCCCGCCGGCCTGTGCTAGCCCCGCGCCATGTCCGACCCATCCCGCCGCCCGCTGATCACGATCCTCAACGGCCCCAACCTCAACATGCTGGGGCTGCGGGAACCCGCGCTCTATGGCGCCGCCACCCTCGACGACGTGGAACAGCTCTGCGCGGAAACCGGCGACCAGCTCGGCTTCGCCATCGATTTCCGCCAGAGCAACGGCGAGGGCGAACTCGTTTCGTGGATCCAGGAAACCCGCGGGCGCTCGGCCGGGCTGGTGTTCAACCCGGGCGGCTACACCACCACATCGATCGCGCTGATGGACGCGATCCTGGCCGCCGAGGTCCCGACCATCGAGGTCCATGTCACCAACATCCACCGCCGGGAAGAGTTCCGCCACCGCTCGTTCATCTCGCGCGCGGCGGTGGGGGTGATCTGCGGCCTGGGCATCCATGGCTATGCGCTCGCCCTGCAGGCCCTGGCGGGGTTGAGCGAGGCGGCGCCATGACCAGGCTGCCGCTGGACCCGGATGCGATCCGGGCGCTGGCCGCGATCCTGACCGAAACCGGCCTGACCGAGATCGAAATCGCCGAGAAGGACGCCCGCATCCGGGTGGTGCGCGCCGCCGCCCCGGCGCTGGTGGAAGCCCCGGCACCCCGCGCCGCCGCGACCGCGGCCCAGACCCCGGCCGCCCCGCCGGCGGATCCCGAGGCCCCGCATCCCGGCACCGTCTCCAGCCCGATGGTGGGGGTGGCCTATCTGTCGCCCGAACCCGGCGCCGCCCCGTTCGTCACCGTGGGCCAGGCCGTCACCGCCGGCCAGACCCTGCTGCTGATCGAGGCGATGAAGACCTTCAACCAGATCAAGGCCCCGAAAGCCGGCACCGTCAGCCGCATCCTGGTCGCCGCCGGCAGCCCGGTGGAATTCGGCGAGCCGCTGATGATCGTGGAATAGGCGCTTGTTCCAGAAGGTCCTGATCGCCAACCGTGGCGAGATCGCGCTGCGCATCCAGCGCGCCTGCCGCGAACTCGGTATTCCGACCGTTGCCGTGCATTCCACCGCGGATGCCACCGCCATGCATGTGCGGCTGGCCGATGAATCGGTCTGCATCGGCCCGCCGGCGGCGCGCGACAGCTACCTCAACATCCCCTCCATCCTCTCGGCCGCCGCCATCACCGGCGCCGACGCCATCCATCCCGGCTACGGCTTCCTGTCGGAGAACGCCAAATTCGCCGAGATGGTGGAGGCCCATGGCCTCACCTTCATCGGCCCGGCGCCGGCGCATATCCGCATGATGGGCGACAAGATCGCCGCCAAGGCGGCGATGGCCGGGCTCGGCGTGCCGCTGGTGCCGGGGTCGGACGGGGGAGTGGCGGACCTTGCCGCCGCGCGCGAGGTCGCCGCGCGCATCGGCTACCCGGTGCTGGTCAAGGCCGCCGCCGGCGGCGGTGGGCGCGGCATGAAGGTGGCCCGGGCGCCGGACCAGCTGGAGGAGGCGTTCCGCACCGCGCGCGCCGAGGCCGCCGCCGCGTTCGGCAACGACGCGGTCTATCTCGAGAAATACCTCGACCGTCCGCGCCATATCGAGTTCCAGATCCTGGCCGACAACCACGGCGCCGTGGTGCATTTCGGCGAGCGCGACTGCTCCCTCCAGCGCCGCCACCAGAAGCTGCTCGAGGAAGCCGGCTCCCCGGCCCTCAGCGCCGATGACCGCGCCCGCATGGGCCGCACCGTCACCGCCGCCCTGGCCCGGCTCGGCTACCGCAATGCGGGAACCCTCGAGTTCCTTTATCAGGACGGGCAGTTCGCCTTCATCGAGATGAACACGCGCTTGCAGGTGGAGCATCCGGTCACGGAAATGCTCTGCGGGATCGATCTGGTGCGCGAGCAGCTCCGCGTCGCCGCCGGCGAACCCCTCGGCTACACCCAGGACGAGATCGCCTTCACCGGCCATGCCATCGAGTGCCGGGTCACCGCCGAGCATCCCGAGACCTTCACCCCGTCCCCGGGCAAGGTGACCGCCTTTCATGCCCCGGGCGGGCTCGGGGTGCGGGTCGATTCCGCGCTCTATGCCGGGTATGTGGTGCCGCCGTTCTATGACAGCATGGTGGCCAAGCTGATCGTCCACGCCCCGACGCGGGCCGATGCGATCGCGCGGCTGCGCCGGGCGCTCGACGAATTCGCGGTGCTGGGGATCGAGACCACCCTGCCGCTGCACCGGCGCATCGTCGATGCCCCGGCGTTCCAGCGCGGGGACTACACCATCCACTGGCTCGAAGATTTCGTGCAAGCCGCGCCGGGCTGACGGCACCCAGGGAACGCCGCCGCAATGATGTATTTCAGCCGCCTGAAAGCCACCCTGGTGCTGGCCGTGTGCCTGCTGGGGGTGCTGCTCTGCCTGCCCAACGCCTTCCGGTCCCCGGCGCCCTGGCTGCCGTGGCGGACGGTGCATCTGGGGCTCGATCTGCAGGGCGGCAGCTATCTGCTGATGCAGGTCGATATGCAGGCGGTGGTGAAGGAGCGGCTGAACGGCCTGCTGGACAGCACCCGCCAGGCGCTGCGCCACGCCCCGGGCGGGCAGCCGGTGTTCTACCGCGCGCTGGTGGCGGATGTCGCCAGGAACCGGGTGATGCTCACCCTGCGCGATCCGGCGCAGACCGACGCCGCGCTGGCGGTGCTGCGACCGCTGGCGGCGATCGACCCGGCCACCGGGACGCCCGATCTCGCCGTCACCTCCCCGGCGCCGGGACGCATCCTGCTCACCCTGTCGGAGGCGGCGCTGACCGCGCGCGCCAGCGCGGCGGTGCAGCAGTCGATCGAGATCGTCCGCCGCCGCATCGATGCCACCGGGGTGGTCGATCCCGAGATCACCCGCCAGGGCGAGTCGCATATCGTGGTGCAGCTGCCCGGGCTCGGCGATCCGTCGCGGATCAAGCGCCTGCTGGGCAAGACCGCGCATATGACCTTCCAGCTGGTCGATGACAGCGTCGCCGCCGGGACGGTGCCGCCGCCCGGGGTCTCGTTCCTGCCGATGCAGGCGGATCCGAAGCAGCAGGTCGCGGTCTATGACCGGGTCGATGTGGACGGCTCCGACCTCACCAACGCCTCGGCCGGCACCGATCCGCAGACCGGGGAATGGGTGGTCAATTTCACCTTCAATTCGATCGGCGCCCGCCGGTTCGGCGACGTCACCCGCACCCATGTCGGCCGCCGCTTCGCCATCGTGCTGGACGGCAAGGTGCTGAGCGCGCCGGTGATCCGCGAGCCGATCCTGGGCGGATCGGGGCAGATCAGCGGCAGCTTCACCGCTCGCTCGGCCTCCGACCTCGCGCTGCTGTTGCGCGCCGGCGCGCTGCCGGCGCCGCTCACGGTGGTGGAGCAGAACTCGATCGGGCCCGAGCTCGGTGCCGATTCGATCCGCGCCGGGGCGATCGCGCTGGGGGCCGGGTTCCTGCTGGTGATCGCCTTCATGGGCATTTTCTACGGGGTGCTGGGCTGGTTCGCCAACGTGGCGCTGGTGGTCAACCTGGTGCTGATGCTGGCGGTGATGTCGCTGTTGCAGGCGACGCTGACCCTGCCCGGCATGGCGGGCATCCTGCTCACCCTGGGGATGGCGGTGGATGCCAATATCCTCATCAACGAGCGGGTGCGCGAGGAACAGCGGGCCGGCCGGCCGCCGCTGGCGGCGCTGGAGCACGGGTTCCAGCGGGCCTACCGCACCATCTTCGATTCCAACGCCACCACCTTCCTCGCGCATGTGATGCTGTTCATCTTCGGGTCCGGGCCGGTGCGGGGCTTTGCCGTCACCATCACCATCGGCATCGCGACCTCCTTGTTCACCGCCTGGATGCTGACGCGGTTGCTGGTGTCGCGCTGGTATGTCTCGTTCCGCCCGCGCCTGCTTCCGGTGTAGCCCCATGCTGTTCTCCCGCCTGCTGCGTCCGATGTTCCGCCTGGTGCCCGACGGCACCAGGATCCCGTTCATGCGCGGGCGGTTCATGGGGCTGATCGTCTCGGCGATCCTGTCCTCGGCCTCGATCGCGCTGTTCTTCTATCCGGGGCTCTCCTACGGGATCGATTTCTCGGGCGGGATCGTGTTGCAGGTGAAGACGCCGGGGCCGGCCGATTTCGGCGCCATCCGCGCCGCGCTGGCGGCGCGGTCGCTGCCGCAGCAGGGGGTGCAGAGCTTCGGCGCGTCCGACCAGGTGCTGATCCGGCTGGGCGTGCAGCCCACCGCCAAGGCCACCGACGCGGCGGTGGCGAAGGTGCGCGCCGCGCTGGCCGAGGCCGTGCCGGGGGCCAAGATCCTGCGCACCAACACCATCGGCGCGGCGGTCTCGGCGCAGCTGTTCCGCAACGGGATCCTGGCGCTGGTGCTCTCGCTGACGATGATCCTGGTCTATATCTGGTTCCGCTTCGAATGGCAGTTCGCGGTCGGCGCGGTGGTCACGCTGGTGCTGGACGTCACCAAGACCATCGGCTTCCTGGTGCTGACCCATTTCGATTTCGACCTGGTGATGGTGGCGGCGATCCTGACCGTGCTTGGCTATTCCACCAACGACAAGGTGGTGGTCTATGACCGGGTGCGGGAGAATCTGCGCAAGTACAAGACCATGCCGCTGCGCGAGCTGATCGATCTGTCGATCAACGAGACCCTGAACCGCACCCTGGGGACATCGATGACGGTGTTCCTGGCGGCGCTGCCGCTGGCGCTGTTCGGCGGCGAGTCGATCTCGGGCTTCGCCTGGGTGATGCTGTTCGGGATCGTGATCGGCACGTCGTCGTCGATCTTCATCGCCGCGCCGATCCTGCTGTTCCTGGGCGAGCATCGGCTGCGGCGGGATGCCGCGGCGCCGGCCGCGGCGCGGGCGCGGGTGGAGGCGAAGCGATAGGGCTGCTGCCCTGCCGACCAGGGATCAGGCTTGACGACGGCTGGAAACTCGGTCTAAATAAAAGAACGGTCGGCTGATAAGGCCGTCATACAGGAAATCTGGGATCGAGATCGGCGGAGTTGTGGTCCGCTCCCCCAGGGCACCGACGCAAGCGGAGGCAAACCA
>JAKBCO010000219.1 GCA_021807785.1 Pseudomonadota bacterium | reverse complement strand
AATCTCGCTGCTCTGGCTGTCTCCCACGATGAACTGGGCGCTGCCGGCGCCGAGCGGCGGAGTGCCGGGACCGCTGACGAAGCCGCCTGAGGCATTTATGTTCGGGTAATTGTCTAGATTGCTGAAGGCCCAGCCGTTGAGGTTGTTTGGCGAGACCACGACCGTGCTGGCAAACGCAGCGCCGGACAGAAGGGTCAATGCCGCTGCCACGGTGAGAGAGAGGACGCGCATAACTTAGGTACTCCCCTTGGTTAGCATTTTTGATTCTGCGTCACCACGAATAGTCTCGAAAAAATATAATGCGCGGATTTCCGACCGATGACAAGCCCACGCGGCCCAAAGAAGTCAAAATTTCTTTCGTTTTCGTCTCACTGGTCGGCCGAACCATCGGCGGCGGAGTGATTGCGGCATCTCGGCCGCCATGGCGAGGTTCGCCTGTTCGGTAGCCCCGCGATCACCACGATCCACCGACGTCGTGCCGCTCTCGCGGTGGGAGATCCGCTGATCACGAAGAAGACCCGCCAGTACGAACCCCACGATGCCGCCGCGGGAACCAGTTCAGCGGCCTCTCCTGTATGAAACCGAACAGCCGGCGCCAAACTCTCGGCGATCGCTCGGGCGGATTGCCCCCGTCCAAAACGCGCTGACAAACATCACGAATTCGTAGACTCAATAGCAACTTCAAAGAACTCAAAATTAGGACTGTTACCGGGATTGAGAAGCCGCCCGCGCGGAAAGCCGCCGAACCAATCGGACGAAGGAACAGGTCCGTGCGGAACCAAGACCCAGCCATGCCCCGGACGGGCCGATCCTCCGGCCACTTGATCCGCGTCAATGCCCGCCAGCCTGCCCGGAGCCAAGGTGCCGCCACGCCTCGACGGGAGGGTCACCGATGAAGGCCGTGATGCTGCTGACCGCCAGCGGGCCGCTGGTCATCCTGACGTCCTATGCCTCGGCGCTGCACCCGGCGCTGCTCGAGAAACTGAAGGGCAAGGGCATCCGCAAGTTCATCGCCTTCGATCTGCCGCTGGAAGCCACGCGCTGGCGCTACGGCGGGCATTTCATCGCGGTCGGCGAGGACCTGTCGGAGACCGACGATCTGCGCGTGCTCGATTTCGACGGGCACCACATCTTCGATCTGTTCCGCTTCGCCGAGCTCGGCGCGCCGGTGTTCCACGAAGGCTGATCACACCGGCAGCGGTGCCGCCTTCATCCGCTCCATCGCGAAGCGGGAGGTGACGTTGCGCAGCGGCAGGCGGGCGATCAGCTTGCGGTAGAACCCGTCATAGGCGGCGATATCCGGCACCACCACGTGCAGCAGGTAGTCCACGTCCCCGCTCATGCGCCAGGCATCCACGATCTCCGGCGTGGATTCGATCACGCCGGCGAAGCGGTCCAGCCAGTCGGCGGAGTGATCGGCGGTCTCGACCGCAACGAACACCGATACACCGAGGCCGAGCCTTGCGGCGTCCAGCTTGGCGACGCGGCCGAGGATGATGCCGTCCTGCTCCATCCGCCGGATGCGCTTCCAGCAGGGCGTGGGGGTCAGGCCGACCTTGTCGGCGATCTCGGCCAGCGACAGCGCGGCATCGACGGCGAGCAGGCGGAGGATTTCGCGATCGACGCGGTCGAGTTCGCGGTCGGCGGACATGGGCGCATCCTTAGGCAGGGGTAGAACTTTCTCCAGCCCGGCCTGAATACGCCATCGGCAGAAAAAATCTACTGCTTGCCGCCGGGCATCCGCGCGCCGGCCGATGCCGCATCGCCCGATTCCGGGCCGGGCCGACGGGTTGCGACCTCCTTGCTGCGCTCCTGATAGCCCGGGCGCAGCGCGATCCAGCGCACCCCGTCGGACCAGCGGGCGAGCAGCGGGATGAAGCGATGGGTGCGTGCCATGCGCCCGATCAGCGCATAGGCGGCATAGGGCTCGCTGACCGCATGGGAACCGATCTTTTCGATCACCGTGCCCGGGGTGATCCCGCGCACCCAGGCCTCCGAATCATGGTCAACCGCCACCACCAGCAGGCCATGGACCTTGCCGAGGTCATATTCCTTGCGCGCGGCCGCGTTGATCTTCGCCCACAAGAGGCCGAGCCCGGGCGCCGGCAGCGGCGGGCGGGCGCCCGGTGCCGGCACCATCGCGCCGCGTTCCTCCATCAGATGCGGCCAGGGCAGGGTGGCGATCTGAACGGTCCGCGTCACCCCCCCGTGCCAGTAGGTGACCGGGATCGGTTTCCGGATCGGGAACAGTCCGATCACCCGCATCAGCGCCCGCGCGGTGTCCGGCTTGGCGAACCCGTAATGCAGGATCACGTCGCCCGAATGCAGCCCCGCCTTCGCCGCCGGGCTGCCCGGGCTGACCGCGGTCACCAGGAACCCCTTCGCCCGCGGCAGCCCGAAGCCGCGCGCGAGATCGGGCGAGACATCCTGCACACTGATCCCGATCCAGCCGATCGGCGCCTGTTTCGGGTCGATCAGGTGCTGCAACACATAGCCGGCGACGGTGGAGGAGATGGCGAAGCCGAGCCCGTTCGATCCCTCGCCGGCCTTGTTGGTCAGCAGGATCGTATCGACCCCGACCACCTGGCCCTTGGTGTCGATCAGCGGTCCGCCCGAGTTGCCATGGTTGATCGCCGCGTCGGTCTGCACGTAGTCGTCGAACGGCGACATCATCAGGCTGCGGTTCACCCCGCTCACGATGCCTGCCGAGAGCGAGGTGCCGACGCCGAGCGGATTGCCAACCGCCAGCACCGGATCGCCCGGGCGCACCGCATCCGGCCCGGCCAGTTTCAGGGTCGGCAGCTTGCGATGCACATCGATCTTCAGCACCGCCAGATCGACCAGCTTGGCCGCCGCCACCAGACGCGCCGGCACCTCGGTGCCGTCATGCAAGGTCACGGTGATGCGAAAGGCGCCGGCGATGACGTGCTTGTTGGTCAGGATCAGCCCGTCGGGGGAGACGATGAAGCCGGTTCCGACGAACCGTTCCCGCTCGCCGATCCCGGCGTGGCTGCTGCGCTTGTGGACCACCAGCGAGGTGATGTTGACGACCGCCGGGACCACGCGCCGCGCGATCGCGGCCCAGGAATCGGCGGGCCCGAGGCTGCCGGCAAGCGCCGGCGCGGCCAATCCGGGCGAGACGGCAAGGAGCAGAACAACGATCCACGCGGCGGCACGACGCATCGACGACGATCCTCCCCGGCCGGCGATGCGGACCGGGCACCCGGCCCGGTCCGCGCGCGGCTCAGTGCTTCGGCTTGGCCTTGGCCGAGCCGTTGCCGGGCGAGCCGCCGTAGGACTTCATCCCGTTGGTGGTCGCCGACCCGTTGCCGGGCGAGCCGCCGTAGGACTTCATCCCGTTGGTGGTCGCCGACCCGTTACCCGGGCTGCCGCCGGTATCCTTGGGCATGGTCGCTGCCAGCGCGGCCGAAGCCGAACCGAGCAACAGGCCCGCTGCGGCAACCGCCGCGATGAACTGGCTTTTCATCAAGTTCCTCCGTGTTGCGAACACCGGCGCACTCCGCCAGCGTTGCACAAGTGTGGCCGTCCCGCCCGCCGGTCAAGCCCCGGCTCACGGGACGAAGGTGACGCTCGCCTCCCCCAGCCCGGCGAAACGCACGGTGCAGCTATCCCCCGGCTTGAGGAACCGCAGCCCGGTGAAGGTGCCGCAGGTCACGAACTGCCCCGCCCGCACGCCCCGCCCGCCGCGCAGCATGTTGGCCAGCGCGGTGGCCACCTTCAGCGGATCCCCCGAGGGATTGCCGCCGTTCTGATCCAGCACCGTTTCCCCGTTGACGATCAGGCTCACGTGGATGTGTTCCAGATCGAGCCCGGCCCAGTCGGCTTTCGGCGCGGCATGGACGAAGCCGCCATTGCTGACACAATCGGCCAGCTTCTCGAGCATGGTGCGTTGCGTATGATCCTGATACCGGCTGGTGATGAGCTCCACCGCCGCGCAGGGCTGCACCGAAGCCGCCACCTCGGCCCGCGTATAGGCGGCCTCGCGCGGCGGCAAATCGGTGGTGAAGCGGAACGCCACTTCGCCCTCCACGCCGCATAGCGGTACTTCCGAAACCGCAACCCGCGCCGGGCTGGCATGGATGGTGGGCGCGTAGATCAGGCCGCGGGTCGGTTCGTCGGCGCCGACGGCGGCGGCCTTGAACGCGCCCACCGCCTGGCCCACCCGGGCGGCGGTGGCATCCTGGATCGCATGCGCCTCGGCGATATTGGCGGGGGCCACCGTCAGCGCGGGCAGCGGCGCCCCACCGGCCCGCGCGGCGGCCAGCGCCGCAGCGGCTTCGATGATCTGTTCCGGGGTCATGGCAGCTCCTTCCCTTGATGGGGGTCAGCATAGGCGCCGGTCAGCCGGCGGGCCAGCAGGTCGAACTCGGCGATGCTCAGGGTTTCCGCGCGCCGTTCCGGGGCGATCCCGGCGCCACCCAGCAAGGCGCCGATCGCCGGTTCGGGCAGCAGCGCACGCAGCGCCCCGCGCAGCATCTTGCGCCGCTGACCGAAGGCCGCCGCGGTCAGGCGCTCCATGGCGGCGAACAGCGCCGGCGTCGGCTGATCGGCATGCGGGGTCAGCACGATCACCGCCGAATGGACCCGCGGCGGCGGGGTGAACGCCGCCGGCGGCAGCCGCAGCCCCAGCCGCGCCGCGCAGGTCCACTGCGCCAGCACCGAAAGCCGCCCATAGGCGCCGGAACCGGGGGCGGCGACGATGCGCTCGGCCACTTCCTGCTGGAACATCAGGGTCAGGCGCTCGAACGCGCCGGCCTGGCGCAACCAGCCGATCAGCAGGGGCGTGGCGATGTTGTATGGCAGGTTGGCGATCACCTGGCGCGGCGGGGCCAGCGATGCCGGCGCATCGATGGCGAGGGCGTCGGCCTCGATCAGGTGCAGCCGGTCCGGCGCCTCCTCCGCCAGCGCCGCCAGCGCGGCCACCGCGCGGGCATCGCGCTCCACCGCGACGATGCGCGCCGCCGGGGAGTCGAGCAGCGCCCGGGTCAGCCCGCCCGGCCCCGGCCCCACTTCCAGCACCTGCCGCCCGGAAAGGTCCCCGGCGAGGCGGACGATGCGCGCGGTCAGCTGCTCGTCGAGCAGGAAATGCTGGCCGAGCGCGTGGCGGGCGGCGAGGCCGTGGCGGGCGATGACCTCGCGCAGCTTCGGGCGGGGCGGGCTGGGTGGCATGGGGACACTCTGGCCGATCGCGGGCCGGGACGCGACCGGATGGCGCCGATCACACCATCGTCATTGTGCCGGCAGCCGGATCGTGAGAATAATAATTGACAGATAGCTAAGCGTACGGTCCATCACGAAGCCGTGGCGGCTGGGTCCCGGGAGGGTATCGACGTGCCGGATTGGCGGCGCCAATTGTACCTGACCACCGCGTTGCAAGCCACCGTGGTGCTGGTTCTGGCGCGGCCCGCGCGGGCGCAGCTGGCGCCGAACGCCGCCCCGCAGGGGGGCGTGGTGGTGGGTGGGGCGGCGAGCATTGCCCGCTCGG
>JAKBCO010000218.1 GCA_021807785.1 Pseudomonadota bacterium | reverse complement strand
GGACGCTTCCCCCCCGGCGCGCGCCTGCCGCCCGAGCGCAGCCTGGCCGCCACCCACGGCATCGGGCGGGCCAAGGTGCGCCGGGTGCTGGCCGAGCTCGCCGCCGCCGGGCTGGTTTCCCGCGGCGTCGGCGCCGGCACCTTCGCCGCCGCCGACCTCGCCGCCCGCCTGCCCCCCGCCCCCTTGTCCCCCGCCCCCTTGTCCCCCGCCGAGCCCGGCTTCAGCCCGGCCGAGCTGATGGGGGCGCGGCTCATCATCGAACCCGCGCTCGCCGCGCAAGCCTGCCTGCACGCCACCGCCGCCGACCTCGCCGCGCTGGAGACCAGCTGCCGGGAGGGCGAGCAGGCGGCCGACCTCGCCGCGTTCGAGCATTGGGACGACGGATTCCACCGCGCCGTCGCCGCCGCCACCCATAACGGCTTCATCACCCGGGTGTTCGCCCTGATCTCGAGCGCCCGCGACGCCGCCGAATGGGGGGTGCTGAAGCAGCGCAGCGCCAGCCCCGAACGCCGCGCCGCCTATGCGCGGGAGCATCGCGCCATCCTGGCCGCGCTCCGCGCGCGCGACGCGCCGGCCGCCGCCGCCGCGCTGGCCGAGCATCTGCGCCACGTCCAGCGCAACATGTTCGGCGGGTGATGGACCCATCTTCGTGCGGGTGGCAGGTATAAAAGACTTGGCCCTCCCCTTCCCTCGCGTCCCCCCGCCCCGCAGCCCGGAGCCCCCGTGACCGCCGAGAACATCCTGGTCATCAAGCTCAGCGCGCTCGGCAACATGGTGCTGTCGCTGGGGCCGTTCGCGGCCATCCGTGCCCATCACCCAGAGGCGCGGATCACCCTGCTGACCACGCCGCCCTATGCCGGCTGGCTCGCGCGCGCGCCCTGGTTCGACTGCGTCTGGGCCGATGGCCGCCCGCCCTGGTGGGCCCTGCCGGCGCTGGCGCGGCGGTTGCGCGGGGCCGGCTTCACCCGGGTTTACGACTTGCAGACCTCCGGCCGCTCCTCGCGCTATCTGCGCCTCTTTTCCCGCCACGCGCGGCCGGAATGGTCCGGCATCGCCCCCGGCGCCTCCCATCCCGACCGGCGGGACGACCGCGACCGGCAGCACGATATCGACCGCCAGTTCGCCCAGTTGGCCCAGGCCGGGGTGAACGAACGCTGCCCGCCCGACCTCGGCTGGGCCACCGCCGATCTGGCTCCGTTCGCCCTGCCTGCCCGGTTCGCGCTGCTGGTGCCGGGAAGCTCGGCGCACCGGCCGGGCAAGCGCTGGCCGGTGGCCCGCTTCGCGGCGCTGGCCGAGGCGCTGGCCGCACGCGGCCTCACCCCGGTGGTGCTGGGCAGCGCGGGGGAGGCGGCGCTGGCGCGGGACATCCCCGCCGCGCGCGACCTGACCGGACGCACCGATTTCGACCAGCTCGCCGCGCTGGGCCGGGCGGCGGCGCTGGCGGTGGGCAACGATACCGGGCCGATGCACCTGCTGGCCGCTGCCGGCTGCCCATCGCTGGTGCTGTTCTCGGGCGAATCGGACCCGGCGCTGTGCGCCCCGCGCGGGCCGGACGTTGCCGTGCTGCAACGCCCGGTGCTCGCCGCGCTGACGCTGGACGAGGTGCAGGCCGCGCTGGTATCCGATCGCAGAGATGCGTGAGCCGCAACGCGGCCACGCTTCGCCGCGTGAATCGGATACCTATCACGAACGCGACCTATCGACCTTCATTGAAGGTCGATACTGGCGGGCCTTAGCCCACCCGGCGGATCCGCCCGGTGTGGCGGTTGATGGTGAAGCGGGCGATCACGCTGCCGTCGGCGGTGGCATAGGCGAAGCCGATATGCGCGTCATCGACCGGCTTCACGTCGATCACCTTCCAGCTGTGATTGCCGTTCCAGCGCAGGAAGCCGGTGGCGATCGCGCTCACGTCGGCCGCCGTCAGCTGGCGGTCCTTGGGGTGGAACATCAGGGCGAAGGTGCCGGGGGCGATCAGCCGCGGGTGCGGGGGATGGTGCCACATGCCGCGCATCCAGGGGTGAGGATGCGGTCCCCCCATCGGCCCCCCCATCGGCGGGCCGCCCATCGGACCGGGGGGCGGTGGCGCCGCCTGCGCCAGCGGCATCGCCGCCCCGCCCGCGGCCAGGGCCAGCGCGGCGGTGGCCGCGATCAGGGATTTGCGCATGATCTCTTTCTCCGTGTTCGGCGCGCCTCACGCGACGCCGTGGCACATCTGGGCCCGCCGCCCGGGGGCCGCGCGACCGGGGCGCGACGAAGTGAAACCGAGTGCAACAGGGCCTGGGAACGTCCCCGCCCCGGCGGTAAGCTCCGGGGATGGAGTCGATTCCGCATATCCTGGTGGTCGATGACGACCGCGAAATTCGCGAGCTGCTGGCCCGCTTCCTGGAACGCCACCAGCTGCGGGTGACGCTGGCCCGCGACGCGCGCGAGGCGCGGCGCGCCTGGCCGAACGGGCATTTCCAGCTGGTGGTGCTGGACCTGATGATGCCCGGCGAAAGCGGCCTCGACCTCGCCCGCTTCCTGCGCGGCCAGTCCGAGGTGCCGATCATCATGCTGACGGCGATGGGCGAGGAAACCGACCGCATCATCGGCCTCGAGCTCGGCGCCGACGATTACGTGCCGAAGCCGTTCAACCCGCGCGAGTTGCTGGCGCGCATCCGCGCCGTGCTGCGCCGGGCGGGCGATGCGGGGGTGGCCCGGGTGGAGGCGGCAGGCCGGCCGTTGCGCTTCGCCGGCTGGGAGCTCGACCCGGCCCGCCGCCGCCTGCTGAACCCCGAGGGCGCGGAGGTGCCGCTGACGGGCGGCGAATACGACCTGCTGCTGGCGCTGGCCGAGCGCGCCAACCGGGTGCTGACCCGCGACATGCTGCTGGATCTGCTGCGCGGGCGGCAGGCGGGGCCGTTCGACCGCGCGATCGATGTCGCGGTCAGCCGGCTGCGGCGCAAGCTCGACGATGCCGGGCGGGATGCCCAGCTCATCAAGACCGTGCGCGGCGGGGGGTATGTGCTGGCGGCGACGGTGGAGCGAGGGTAGCCGCGGGGCGGGGGGCGCCGGCGTCCCGGCGACATGTCAGGACGTCCACGACGGAGATTTTCTCCTATAGTGGATAAACAGGCATCATACTGGACCTCGTTTCCACGTCTTCCCGCAGCCCAAGCCCCCCGAATATACGCCATCATCCGCGATGCGACCGAGCCCGATCCGTCCGCCATCCTGGCCCATCTGCAACGAGGCCATCCGCGCCTCCACCGCCGTCTCTATCGAGCAGGAGGCCACCTTGGCGGAGCGCCGGGCCCGGGTCGCCCGGCGCGCCGGCCAGAACTACCCCGTGCGGGTGGCCGCGACCTCCGATCCGGCAGGCTCGGACTACACCGGCACCGTCAGCGCGTCATACTCGTAGGCCCAGTCGTAGCGCGCCGCCACCTGCGCCGGCGTCCATTCGCGCGCCACATAGGCCGCCGCCGCCGCCGCATCCGCGAGTGCCGCGTTGTGGAACCGTCCGGCGTTGTCGAGCGATCCCGCCACCGCGCGCGCCGTCCGCGCCACCCGCGCGGCATCGTAGCGGCGCAGCGCCGCCTCTGGCTCCGGCTCGGCTTCGAGGCAGCGGGCCAGCACCATCCCGTCCTCGATCGCCATGTTCGCCCCCTGGGCCATGAACGGCAGCATCGGATGCGCCGCGTCCCCCAGCAGCGCGACCCGCCCCGAGACGAAACCCTCCAGCGGCGTCCGGCCCAGCAGCGCCCATTTGTAAGGCGTATCGATGGCGGCGATGATGCGCTGGATATCCGCGTGCCAGCCGGCGAAATCGGCCGCGCATTCGCTCCGCTCGCCGGCGTCGTTCCAGCCCTCGGCGGTCCAATCGCCGCGTTCGATTACGCCGACGAAGTTCAGCAGCGCGCCGCGGCGCAGCGGATAGGTCACCACATGCCCGCCCGGGCCGTTCCAGTTGGTGCCGACCGGTTGGCGCTGATGCTCGGGCAGCTGCGCCATCGGCACCAGCCCGCGCCAGGCCATCAGCCCGGTGAAGCGCGCCGCCCCCTCCCCCTTGAGCTGGCGGCGGATCACCGAATGCACCCCGTCGGCGCCGATCAGCACCGCCCCGTGCGTGCTGCCGCCATTGGCCAGCCGCACCGTCACCCCCTCGGCGTCGGCGGCGAATCCCGCGACCGCTTCCCCCAGGACCAGCGCCCCCGGGCAGCGCGCGACGAAGGCATCGCGCAGGATCGCGTGCAGGTCGCCGCGATGGACCATCCAATACGGCGCGCCGTAGCGGGCCACCGCCCGCTCGCCGAGATCGAACAGCGGGAAGGTCTCGCCGCTGTTCCACAGCCGGATCGCCTTGCCGGCGGCGGGGCAGACCACCTGCTCCAGCGCCGGGCCGAGGCCGAGGGCGATCAGCACCCGCGTCCCGTTCGGCCCCAGCTGCACCCCGGCGCCGAGTTCGCGCAGCACCGGGGCCTGTTCCAGCACCCGCACCGCGATGCCACGCTGCGTCAACGCCAGCGCCGCGGCCAACCCGCCGATGCCGGCCCCGGCGATCAGCACCTTGGGCAGCACCGGCGCGGTCACGAGGCGCGCTTCATGCCGGCCACCGCCTTGTAGCCCTCGGACAGGGCGCGCAGTTCGTCGGGCGAGATCACGTCCTCGATGCGCGCGAACGGGCGGTCGCCGGTGCGCTGCCAGACCTCGCGCAGGATCGCATCCGGCGGGTTGGCGCGATTGGTCAGCACCACCTGGGTGGTGGGGCCGAGGCGCAGCCGTTCGTATTCGGCCAGCGCCGCCGGCACCGGCAGCCGGGTCAGGCAATCGGTCAGCGCCCGCGCATCCAGGATCGCCTGGCCGGCGCCGTTGGATCCGCGCGGGACCATCGGGTGGGCGGCATCGCCCAGCAGCGTGATGCGCCCGAAGGTCCAGCCCGGCAGCGGATCCTGATCGACCATCGGAAACTCGAGGATCTGCCCCGCGCCGCGGATCAGCCCCGGCACGTCGAGCCAGTCGAACCGCCAGTCGGCGAAGGCGGGCAGGAAATCCTGGAGCCGCCCGGCGCGGTTCCAGTCGCGGTCCAGATGGCGCGGGGTCTCGATCTCGGCCACCCAGTTGACCAGCTGCCGGCCCGCTTCGTCGATCGCATCGCGGATCGGGTAGATCACCATTTTGCCGGTGGCGAGCCAGCCGGCGCGGATCATCGTCGCCCCGTCCAGGATGCGCGGCCAGGCGGTCACCCCGCGCCACATATTGTAGCCGGAATAGCGCGGCGCGCCTTCGGCGGGGTACATCTGCTTGCGCAACGCCGAATGGATGCCGTCGCAGGCGATCAGCGCCGCCCCGCGCGCCGGCGGCGCATCGCGGAACCGCAGGCTGACCCCGTCCGCGTCCTGCTCGGCCGCCACCGCGTGATGGCCGAGCACCACCGCCGCCACGCCCAGCCGGGCGCGCGCCGCCGCCAGCAGCACCGCGTGCAGATCGCCGCGATGGATGGAGAATTGCGGGTGCGCGAACCCCGCCGCCCGCCCGGCCGGTTCGCGCCAGATCAGTTGGCCG
>JAKBCO010000217.1 GCA_021807785.1 Pseudomonadota bacterium | reverse complement strand
CGCGCAACGCGCGGAGGAAACCCGTCATGGCGCATCCCGACGGCGAACCCTGGCAATGGCAGGAGACGACCTGGCGGCGCATCACCGCCCGCGCCCGCGCCGGGCGCAGCCTGCGCCCTGCCGCCTGGCCCGGCGGGGCGCGTTGCGCGGTGGCACTCTCGTTCGATGCCGATCACGAAACCATCCCGCTGCGCGATGGCGACGAGAGCCCGATGCGCATCAGCCAGGGCCAGTACGGGAATCGCCAGGCGATGCCGCGCATCCTGCGCCTGCTCGAGCGCGCGGCGATCCCGGCCAGCTTCTTCTACCCGGCGGTGACGGCGCTGCTCTATCCCGAGGAAGTGCGCGCGGTCGCCGGCGCCGGCCACGAGATCGGCATCCATTCCTGGATCCATGAGATCAACACCGCCCTGCCGCCGGGGGCCGAGCGCGACCTGACGTTCCGCGCCGCCGAGGTGCTGACCCGCATCGCCGGCGCCGCCCCGGTGGGGATGCGCACCGCGAGCTGGGATTTCTCGGTCCATACCCTCGACATCATCCGCGAGCTGGGGTTGCTCTATGACAGCTCGCTGATGGCCGACGACGATGCCTATGAGCTCACCGACGCCGGCGCGCCGACCGGGATCGTCGAACTGCCGGTCGAATGGATCCGCGACGACGCGGTCTATTACAACATGCTGCGCTTCTCGGCGCTGCGGCCATACACGCCGCCCTCGGCGGTGGAGGAGATCTTCCGCGCCGAGTTCGACGGCGCCTGGGAGGAAGGCGGGCTGTTCCTGCTGACCCTGCATCCGCATATCAGCGGCCACCGTTCCCGCCTGCCGGTGCTGGAACGGCTGATCGCCCATATGCGGGCGCGCGGCGGCTGCTGGTTCGCCACCCATGCCGAGGTGGCGCGCTGGTGCAAGGCGCAGGCGGCGCCGCCGCTGCCCTGAGGACGCCCAGGGGGCGGGACTTGCCCCCCCACTCCCGCCGCCTTTATAGCCGCCAGGCACGCAGGAAACCCCATGGCCAGCCTCGCCCCCCCAGCCGAGAACCCCGCGCTCGCCCACCAGGCCGCGCTGCTCGCCCGTCCGCTCACCCCCGCGCGCCGCATGGCCGACGCCATCCGCGCGCTCGCCATCGACGCGGTGCAGACCGCCAATGCCGGCCATCCCGGCCTGCCGATGGGCATGGCCGACGTCGCCACCGCCCTTTGGACCCGGTTCCTGAAATTCGACGCCGCCGATCCGCGCTGGCCGGACCGCGACCGCTTCGTGCTTTCGGCCGGTCACGGCTCGATGCTGCTCTACGCCCTGCTCTATCTCACCGGGTATGAGGGCATGGACATCGAGGCCCTCCGCCGCTTCCGCCAGCTGCATTCGCCCGCCGCCGGCCATCCCGAATACGGCGCCCATCCGGCGATCGAGACCACCACCGGCCCACTCGGCCAGGGCATCGCCACCGCGGTCGGCATGGCGCTGGCCGAGCGGATGCTGGCCGCCCGCTTCGGCCGCTCGCTGGTCGATCATCGCACCTGGGTGATCTGCTCGGACGGCGATCTGATGGAAGGCATCAGCCACGAGGCGATCGGCCTGGCCGGGCATCTGCGGCTCAACAAGCTGACCTTCCTCTACGACGACAACCACATCTCGATCGACGGCGACACCGCGCTGGCGCGATCAGAGGACACGTTGCGCCGCTTCGCCGCCCAGGGCTGGGCGACACGCGCGATCGACGGGCACGATCCGGGCCAGATCACCGCCGCGCTGTCGTTCGCGGTGCGGTCCAAAAAGCCCACCCTGATCGCCTGCCGCACCATCATCGGCTTCGGCGCGCCCACCAAGGCCGGCACCGCCGCCGCCCACGGCGCCCCCCTCGGCGCGGCGGAGGCCGCCGGCGCCAAGGCCGCCCTGGGCTGGACCGCCCCGCCCTTCGAGATTCCCCCCGATCTCGCCCTGGCTTGGCACGAGGTTGGCACTCGCGGCGCCGGCGCGCGCCGCGCCTGGATCAAGCGCGAGGCCCGTCACGCCCAGCGCGCCGAGTTCGAACGCGCCCTCGCCGGCCGCCTGCCCGATGACTGGCACCAGGCGGTGGCGGCGCTGAAGCAGCAGATCCTGGAGACCAGGCCGAAGCTCGCCACCCGCGCGGCCAGCCAACTGGCGCTCGACGCGCTGGTGCCGGCGACCCCGGAACTGGCCGGCGGCTCGGCCGACCTCACCGGGTCCAACCTGACCTTCGTCAAGGGCATGGGCACCGTGGCGCCGGGTGCCTATGGCGGGCGCTACCTGCATTTCGGCATCCGCGAGCACGGCATGGCCGCCTGCGCCAACGGCATGGCGCTGCATGGCGGGCTGATCCCCTATGTCGCCACCTTCTTCGTCTTCTCCGACTATCTGCGCCCGGCCCTGCGCCTGACCGCGCTGATGGGCATCCGGGTGGTGCATGTGCTGACCCATGATTCCATCGGCCTCGGCGAGGACGGCCCCACCCATCAGCCGGTGGAGCATCTGGCGTCCTTGCGCGCCATGCCCAACCTGCATGTCTTTCGCCCCGGCGACGCGATGGAAACCGCGGAAGCGTGGGAACTGGCGCTGCGGCGCACCGACGGGCCGAGCCTGATCGTGCTGTCGCGCCAGTCGGTGCCGGCGCTGCGCGCCGAAGCGGGCGAGAACCGCACCGGCCGCGGCGGCTATGTGCTGGCCGAGGCCGCCGGGGCCCGCGCGGTCACCCTGATCGCCACCGGCACCGAGGTGGCGATCGCCATGGACGCCCGGTCGATGCTGGCCGCCGAGGGCATCGAGGCCGCGGTGGTCTCCCTGCCGTGCTGGGAGTTGTTCGCCCAGCAGGACCCCGCCTATCAGCGCGAGGTACTCGGCGCCGCGCCGCGCATCGGCGTCGAGGCCGCGGTGGCGCAGGGCTGGGAACGCTGGCTCGGCCCCGATGGCGTCTTCATCGGCATGACCGGGTTCGGCGCCTCCGCGCCCTTCGAAGTGCTCTACAAGGAATTCGGGATCACCGCCGAGGCGGTGGCGGCGGCGGCGCGCAAGCGCCTGCTCCGGCCGCCAACCGCATAGACCACCAACGCCAGTCCACGAGGGAAAACAACCAATGTCCGTCAAGGTCGCCATCAACGGGTTCGGCCGTATCGGCCGGCTGGTGCTTCGCGCGCTGATCGAATCCGGCCGCGACGACGTGATGCCGGTCGCCATCAACGATCTCGGCAGCACCGAGGCCAACGCGCATCTGTTCAAATATGACAGCGTGCATGGCCGCTTTCCCGGGCAGGTGGAAGTCTCGGGCGATGCGATCACCATCCGCCATGCCGGCCGGGTCTGGGGGCCGATCAAGGTCTCCGCCGAGCGCGACCCGACCAAGGTGCCTTATCAGGGCGTCGATGTGGCGCTGGAATGCACCGGCATCTTCACGTCGAAGGAGAGCGCGTCGGCGCTGCTGAAGGCGGGGGCGCGCAAGGTGCTGGTCTCGGCACCGGCCGACGGGGTGGATGCCACCGTGGTCTATGGCGTCAACCACAAGACCATCACCCGCGACATGACGGTGATCTCCAACGCGTCCTGCACCACCAATTGCCTGGCGCCGATGGCCAAGGTGCTGCACGACAATTTCGGCATCCTGCGCGGCTACATGGTGACCATCCACGCCTATACCGGCGATCAGAAGATTCAGGACACGCTGCACAAGGATCTGCATCGCGCCCGCGCCGCCGCGGTCTCCGCCATCCCCACCACCACCGGCGCCGCCCGCGCGGTGGGCCTCGTGCTGCCGGCGCTGAAGGGCAAGCTGGACGGCACCGCGATCCGCATCCCCACGCCCAACGTCTCGCTGGTGTCGCTGGACGTGAACCTGGAGAAGCCGGCCGACATCGCCGCCGTCAACGCGGCGATGAAGCGGGCCGCCGAAGGCGAGCTGCGCGGCATCCTGGACTACAACACCGAAAAGCTGGTCAGTATCGATTTCAACCACTGCCCGGCGTCATGCAGCTTCGACGCCACCCAGACCGCGGTGGTGGATGGGGCCATGGTGCGCGTGATGGGTTGGTACGACAACGAATGGGGCTTCTCCAACCGCATGTCGGATACCGCCGCGCTGTTCGGCAGCCTGTGACATGCAGGTGCGGGTGCTGGACGGGCTTGCGGTCACCGGCAAGCGCGTGCTGCTGCGCGCCGACCTGAACGTTCCCGTCCATGACGGGGCGATCGCCGACCTGACGCGGCTCGAGCGGCTGACACCCACCATCCGCGAGCTGGCCGACAAGCAGGCGCGCGTCATCGTCTGCTCGCATTTCGGCCGGCCGAAGGGCAAGCGCGATGCGGCGATGTCGCTTGAGCCGGTGGCGGTGGCGCTGGCTCGGGTGCTGGGGCGGAAGGTGACCTTCGCGCCCGATTGCGTGGGCCCCGCGGCCGAGCAGGCGGTGGCGGCGCTGCCGCCGGGCGGCGTGCTGGTGCTGGAAAACACCCGCTTCCACCCCGAGGAGGAAGCCAACGATCCCGGCTTCGCCGCCGCCCTGGCACAGCTGGCCGATCTCTACGTCAACGATGCGTTCTCGGCGGCGCACCGGGCCCATGCCAGCACCGAGGGCGTCGCGCATCTTCTGCCCGCCTATGCCGGGCGGCTGATGCAGGCCGAGTTGCAGGCGCTGGACGCGGCCCTGGGCAACCCGGTGCGTCCGGTGGCGGCGGTGGTGGGCGGGGCGAAAATCTCCACCAAGCTCGATCTGCTCGGCAACCTGATTGGCCGGGTCGATGCGCTGGTGATCGGGGGCGCGATGGCCAACACCTTCCTGGCCGCGCAGGGCCTGCCGGTGGGCCGATCGTTGCAGGAACCGGATCTGCACGCGACTGCTCGCGACATCCTGGGCCGGGCCGGGGCGGCGCTGCTGCTGCCCTTCGACGTGGTGGTGGCCCCGGCGCTCGCGGCCGGGGTAGCGAGCCGGGTGGTTCCCGTGGCCGCGGTCGGCGCCGACGATCTCATTCTCGATATCGGGCCGGCCAGCGTCGCCGCGCTGCAATCGCGCCTGAGCGACTGGCGCACCCTGATCTGGAACGGCCCGCTGGGCGCGTTCGAGACGCCGCCCTTCGATGCCGGCACCACGGCGCTGGCCCACGCCGTCGCTGAAGCGACAAATGCCGGGACCCTGCGCAGCGTGGCCGGTGGCGGAGACACCGTCTCAGCGCTCCGCGCCGCCGGGGTCGTCGAGCGGTTCTCTTATGTCTCGACCGCTGGCGGCGCGTTCCTGGAATGGATGGAAGGCCGCAGCCTGCCCGGGGTGGCGGCGCTGAGCTGAGCCCTGGCGCCGCCGTCATCGGGACCGGTCAGTCGCCCACCGCGCGCAGCAGAGGCCGCTTCTCCTCGATCAGCTCGGCATAGACGTCCAGATAATCTTCGGCCATGCGCCGGGCGGTGAAGCGCCGATCGAACTGTGCGCGCACCGCGCGGCGGTCGAGCCGGTCGAGATTGCCGATGGCGGCGATCGCCGCGGCCTCGTCGGGCACGATGAAGCCGGTGACGCCGTGGTCGATCACTTCCGGCACCGAGCCGCGGTTGAAGG
>JAKBCO010000216.1 GCA_021807785.1 Pseudomonadota bacterium | reverse complement strand
CGGACCCAGCGCGTCGCCGAACTGGCTTTCCAGCGTGGGGTCCAGGTCGTCGCGGGTCAGCAGTTCGATGGCGCGTTCGGCCAGCAGCGCGCCCGGGTCCGGCACGATGACGGGGATGCCATCCAGGATGGGGAACTCGAGCTGGCAGGGCGGGGAGGAGCAGTGCAGCACGCCCTGGCGGATGTCGCCGGCCGGCGCTTCGAGAAACACCGCGGCGAGGCGGAGCGGATGCGCCCCCAGCCCGTCGCGGGCGCAACGCGGGCAGATCGGCGCGAAGGCGGCGAAATGGCGACGGCGCAAGTTGGCTCAGCCGCCGATCAAGACGGAGTCGCAGCCCGGTCCGGTGATGATGCCGCTCGGGCCCGGATCGGGGCCGACGCAGCTGGGGTGGGTGGTGGGATCGCCGACGCGCGCCGCCGGCAGGCCGCAAATCTTGACCGTCGCGGAGCCCTTCTGAATGATTGCTGGACCGCCCGGCACGCAGGGTTCGGTACAGGGCTTGGTCTGGTCGGTGGCACGCGCGGCGGGCATTCCCCCGATCTTCACTGTCACCGCGCAGGGCGGGATGATGGTCAGCGGCAGCGGCGGATGCGGCACCGGGGTGGGCGGCGGCGCGGGCGGGTGGATCGGCGCATGGCAGTGCGGTTCTTCCTGCTCGACCATGTCGCCGACGCGGGCGGCGGGCTGACCCATGACGGCGGTCCCTTGGGATGAGGTCGCCACGATACACCAGGCCGGCGCGCCGCCGCCAGCCTCAGCTGCGATGCCGCTGGCGGAACGCCAGCGCCTCGGCGACATGGACCCGCCCGACCGCCTCGGCCTCCGCCAGATCGGCGATGCTGCGCGCCACCCGCAGCACGCGGATATAGCCGCGCGGAGACAGGCGCAGCCGCTCCATCGCCTGCGCGGCCAGCGCATCGGCATCGGGCGTCAGCGCCACGTCGCCTCCCTCGGCCTCGGCATTGCAGGCCGGTCCGTCCGGGCCGTAGCGGGCGCGCTGGGCGGCGCGGGCGCGGGCCACCCGGGCCGCCACCGCCGCGGAGGGTTCCCCAGCCGGCGCGCGCGCCAGCTCCGCCGCCGAGGCCGGCTGCACCGCCACCGTCAGGTCGATGCGGTCGAGCAGCGGGCCGCTGATGCGGGCGGCGTAATCCTCCCCGCAGCGGGGCGCGCGCCCGCATTCCCGCCCCGCGGTGCCCAGATGGCCGCAGCGGCACGGGTTCATCGCCGCCACCAGCTGGATGCGCGCGGGGTAGGTGATATGGGCGGCGGCGCGGGCGACGGTGGTGCGCCCCGACTCCAGCGGCTGACGCAGCGATTCCAGCGCCGGGCGGGGAAACTCGGGCAATTCATCGAGGAACAGCACGCCGCGATGGGCGAGCGAGACCTCCCCCGGCCTGGCCCGCGGCCCGCCGCCCGACAGCGCGGCCTGCGAGGCGGAGTGATGCGGTTCCCGGAACGGCGGGCGCATCACGAGGCGCCCCTGGTCCAACATGCCGGCGACGCTGTGGATCATGCTGACTTCCAGCGTCTCGGCCGGTGTCAGATCCGGCAGCAGCCCCGGCAGCCGGGCGGCGAGCATGGATTTGCCCACCCCGGGTGGCCCCACCAGCAGCAGGTTGTGCCCGCCGGCGGCGGCGATTTCGAGCGCGCGACGGGCGGTTTCCAGCCCTTTCACCTCGGCGAGGTCGGGCCCCGGCCGGGCCGGCGACAGCCCCGCCGGCTCAGGCGGGGTCAACACCTGGGTGCCGCGGAAATGATTGACGAGGCACAGCAGGTCCGCCGCCGCCAGCACGTCGATCTGGCCGGCCCAGGCGGCCTCCCCGCCCTGGGAGGCGGGACAGATCAGGCCGAGCCCGCGCGCCGAGGCGCCGATGGCCGCCGGCAGCACGCCGGCCACCGGATGCAGCGCGCCGTCGAGGGCGAGCTCGCCGAGGGCGGCGTAGCCGCCGAGCTCCTCGCGCGGCAGGATCTCCATCGCCGCCAGCACCGCGAGCGCGATCGGCAGGTCGAAATGGCTGCCTTCCTTGAGCAGGTCGGCCGGGGCAAGGTTGACCAGGATGCGCCTTGCCGGCAGCGACAGGCCCATGGCGGCCAGGGCGGCGCGCACTCGCTCTCGCGCTTCGGCGACGGCTTTGTCCGGCAGGCCGACCACCAGGAAATTGGCCAAGCCGGACGAGATCTGCACCTGCGCTTGCACGGGAACCGCTTCGATTCCGGCGAAGGCGAAGGTCTGGATGCGGATCAGCGCCGTGGTGGAGCTCAGGGCATTCATGCGGGGCCTCCCGGGGGATGCGGGAAGCCTGGCATAGGGGTGGTGAACGGATCGGTAATGGTGTCGGCGCGGGGAATCGTTTTCCGGCGGGCATCGTCGGTGATAAGGTTGATGCCACCGATCATCCTGGTGCCTGCGCGTGAAGCGGGCATTCTCGGTCCGGGGGACAGCCGCGCGGCACCACCCGATCGGGACCCCGCAAGGCGGCGGCATCGTCCAGGTCGGGGAAGCGCGCAATGTCGTGGCCCCTTTGGTTCGACCTGATCGTCGCGGTATTTGAACGGGCACCGTATCTCCGGCAGCGGGATCTCCGGCAGCGGGCAGGTCGCCTTCCTCCGCCGGCGATTATAATTCCGAAATCAGAACACACAAGAAAGCAACGGCCCTATCTAATATCCTATTATATACACGGAATTTACGGTGGCTTGCCACATTTTCGGATCGAGAAGTGTGATAGATTCCGCATTCCGGCGGTTCGTCGCTTGCTCGTTTGCTCCATTACCTCAGGACGGCCGTCTTGACGCCGATGTAGCCAAGGCTACATCCTTTAGCCTCGGCTCATTTCCCTGCTCCCCGATGTCCGCCACCCACCCCCCGCCCGACCTCGCCGCCCTCGCCTGGCACTCGGCCCATCGCCGCACCCGCGCCTGGCCGGCGCGGCGGATCACGCCGGGCCTCGCCGCGCTGCTCTGGGCGCTCCGGCTCTACGTGGTGGCCATGCTCGGCGTGGTCGCGTGGCAGATCCTCCACCTCCCCTGACCCGCCCCGCCGCCGAGGACCACGCCCGCGCCCGGGCACTCGCCGCCCGCGCCGGCGCGCGGGGCAGTGCGATGCGGTTGGCCTGGCTGCTCGCCGGCCCCGGCCTGCTGGTCTTCCTGGGCGAGAACGACGCGCCCTCGATGCTGTCCTACGCCGCCACCGGTGCGCGGTTCGGCATCGGCTTCTTCTTGCCCTTCGTCGCCGTGACTTTCCTGGTCGGCTTCATCGTCCAGGAGATGGCCGCCCGCATCGGCGCCGCCACCGGCCAGGGCCATGCGCGGCTGATCCATGACCGGTTCGGCCGGTTCTGGGGCGGCTTCGCCATGCTGGACCTGCTCGCCGGCAACCTGCTGACGCTGGTCACCGAGTTCATCGGCATCCGCGCGGGCCTCGGCTATTTCGGTGTTCCGCCCGAGCTCGCGGTCGGCGGGGGGGTGGCGGTGGTGATCCTGGTCGCCGCCACCGCCCGCTACAGCCTGTGGGAGCGCATCACCCTGGGCCTCGCGCTGGGCAATGCGGTCTTCCTGCCGGTGGCGCTACTGGCGCGGCCGGACTGGGGGGCGGTCGGCCATGCCTTCCTGACTTGGCGCCCGTTGCAAGGCGGGCTCACGCATGACAGCACTCTGCTGATGGTGGCCGATATCGGCGCCACCGTCACGCCCTGGATGCTGTTCTTCCAGCAGGGCGCGGTGGCCGACAAGGGCCTGGAACCGCGTGACATCGCCGCCGCCCGCTGGGACACCGCCGCCGGGGCCCTGCTCGCGGCGCTGTTCGGCCTTGCCGCGATCGTCGCCACCGCGCCGCTGATGGGCCATGGCGTCAGCGCCGCCGATTGGCAGGCGGCGCAATTCGCGACCGCGCTGGCCCCGCGCATCGGCCGGCTGGGGGCTGGGCTGTTCGCGCTCGGCATCTTCGAGGCCGGGCTGGTCGCCGCCATCACCATCGCCACCGCCTCGGCCTATGCGTTCGGCGAAGTGATGCGCGGCCCGCACAGCCTGAACGCCGGACTGCGCGAGGGCGGGCGGTTCTACCTGGTGCTGATCACCTCGACGGTGCTCGCCGGCGGCGCGGTGTTGATCCCCGGTGCGCCACTCGAGACCATCGTGCTGCTGGTGAATGTGGTGGCGACCCTGGCGATGCCGCCGGCGCTGCTGTTCCTGCTGCTGCTGGCGAACGATGCCGAGGTGATGGGGGAGTGGCGCAACGGGCGCCTGGGCAACATCGCCGGGGTGGGGGTGACCTTGCTGCTGGTGGGCTGCGGGTTGGCGTATGGGGTCTCGGTGCTGGCCGGCTGAACGATCAGCGCCGCCGCCAGACCAGAGTGGCCGAGACCGCGTAGTTCCACACCACCCCGATCGCCGCCCCGGCCAGCCCGGAGACGGTCCAGCCAAGTCGATCGGCGAACAGCGCCCGAGCGATGCCCACATTGGCTGCTGCGCCGACCCCGCAGACCGCCAGGAACAGCACCAGCCCGCGCCACAGCGCCGGCCCGCGCAGCCGCTGGTCGCGGTAGGTGACGGCGTTGTTGAGCACGAAATTGCCCACCATCGCCACCCCGGTTCCCAGGGTCTGCGCCCAGCCGAAATGCAGCCCCGCCGCCCGTCCCGCCCACAGCACGACCAGATTGACGGCCACCCCGATCGCGCCGACCAGGGCGAAGGAAACGAAGCGCAGCGGCAGCAGCCCACCCAGCATCTTGTCGGCCAGCAGCCCTACGAACTGCAACAGCACCAGCACGTCGAGCTTGCTCTTGCCGGCGGCGCGGGCGTGGAAGGTCACCGGCACCTCGGCCACCCTGAGCGGCGCCGGCGAGGACAGCAGCAGGTCGAGCAGAATCTTGAACCCCTCGCCGGTCAGGCGCGGCGCCAGCCGCTCGAAGAGCGGGCGCGGCAGCATGAAATACCCGCTCATCGGGTCAGAGAGCTTCACCGGCAGCGAGAATTGCGCGAGCCTGATCCCGGCATCGGAAAGCCGATGCCGCCAAGCGCCGGCGAGACCAGCGTTGTCACCCCCCGGCACATGCCGGCTGCCGACTGCGAGATCGGCCTGATCGGCGCGCAGCAGCGCGAGCAGATCGGGCAGGCGGGTCTCGTCATGTTGCAGATCGCCATCGATGACGGCAACGAAATCGGCCGAGGAGGCGAGGGCGCCCTCGATCACCGCCGAGGCGAGGCCGCGGCGGCCGATGCGGCGGATGCCGCGCACCCGCGGATCCTGCCTTGCGATCGCGCGCACTGCCTCGGTGGTGCCGTCGGGGCTGTTGTCATCGACGAAGATCGCTTCCCAAGCGATGCCTGCCAGCGCCGCGTCCAGCCGCGCCACCATCGGCGCGACATTGGCGCGTTCGTTGTAGCAGGGGATGACGACGCTGAGTTCGGGCGATGCGCTCATGTCATCCGGCTTTGGTGGTGACCGTTGGAGGATGGGTCGGGGGCGGGCGGGTTGGGTTGCCAACGGCGATCCCGAGCCGTCCCGGATGGAACCGTAATTCTGCCGTCATGGCCGGCCTTGAGCCGGCCATCCGCTCCGGAACGCGCGCGC
>JAKBCO010000016.1 GCA_021807785.1 Pseudomonadota bacterium | reverse complement strand
CCATGCTGCGTTCGACCAATTGATAGCCCTCGGCGGCGAGTTCGGCTTCGAAGCGGGCGCGGTCCATCGGCGGGCTCCTGTGAAAATGGGGGATCAGGCCGGGCCGAGGAAGTCGCGCTTGCCCAGCATCACCCCGTTGTGGCGCAGCAGATCATAGGCGGTGGTGGCGTGGAAGAACAGGTTGGGCAGGCAGAAATAGAGAAGATACGGCCGGCCCTTCATGGTGCGGCTGTTACTGCCCTGCATCCAGGTGATGTCCTTGTCCTCGGTGCCGGCGATCGCCGCTTCCGGGACCGAGCGGACGAACTCCAGCGACTTCGTCACCCGGTCCTTGAGCTCGGCGAAGCTGGTGCCGTCGGAGGCGGGGAACTCGGGGAGCGCGACGCCGGCCAGCCGGCCGGGGGCGTAGCGGGCGAAATCGGTCGCCTGGCGCAGCTGGCGAGCCATCGGGAACATGTCGGGGTAGAGGCGGGCCTGCAACAGCGCCGCTTCCTCCAGCTTGTGTTCGGCGGCGTGGGCGGCGGCCTTGTCCATCACCCCGGCCAGCGCGGTGAGCACCTGGGCGCAGACGGGAACGCAGGCATCGTACATCGAGAAGGCCATCTGGGTTCCTCCGGTTTGTCCTGGGGGCAAAGTCAACCCGAAGCGGGCGCGGCGCGCAACGCCTGGGCGCGCCAGCGCGCCATCAGGACCGGGCCCGGCAGCGGCACCGGATCCGCGAGGCAGCGCGCCCGGTCGATACGGTCGAGGCGGAAATGCCGGAAATCGCTGCGCAATTCGCACCATGCCGCCAGCAGCGTGGCGGCAGCGCAATAGGCAACCGCGACCGGCCAGACCGTTCGTTCCGTCATCATGCCGGTGGCGTCCCGGTAGTGCAGCCGCAGCTTGCGCCCGGTCCGCATCGCCGCGCGGACCGGCGCCGGATCGGTGGCGCGCGGCGCGGCGCCGTAATCCGAGACATGGATCGGCGGCGCGGTGAGCCAGCCATGCTGGGCATCCGGCAGCGCGGCGACCAGCTTGGACAGGACCCGCGCCGCGGCCTGTTCCAGCGCGCCATCGCCGGTGCGCGGGAGCAGACGCACGCCGACCGCGATCGCCTCGATCTCGTCAGCGGTGAAGGCGAGCGGCGGCAGGTCGTAGCCGCGCCGCAGCAGGTAGCCGATCCCGGGCGCGCCCTCGATCGGCACCCGGCGGGCCTGCAACGCGGCGATGTCGCGGTAGATGGTGCGCGGGGTCACTTCCAGCGTCTCCGCGATTGCCGCAGCGGTGACCGGCCCGGTGGCCGAGCGCAGGTGCTGGATGATGTCGAACAATCGGTCGGCGCGGCGCATCGGGGCGTCTCTGCTGACAGGACCCTGTCAGGATGCCCTGGCTACGATGCGCGACGCAACCCGGAGCCATCGCCGTGATCCCGACCCCACCCCGTCAGGCGCCCGTGGGACCAGGCAAGCTGGTGCTGCCGGCTTTGTGCCTCGCGGTGCTGACCGCGCAGATCGATACCTCGGTGGTCAATCTGGCGCTGCGGCCGATCGGGGTGGCGCTGGGCGCCTCGCTCGCGGCGCTGCAATGGGTGCTGGACGGCTACAACCTGACCTATGCGGTGCTGCTGCTCACCGGGGGGATGCTGGCCGACCGGTATGGACGGCGGCGAATCTTCCGGATTGGCGCGGCGGTGATGGTGCTGGCCTCGCTTGCCTGCGGCGCGGCACCCGGGCCCGCGGTGCTGATCGCCGCGCGCGCGGCGGCCGGGCTCGGGGCGGCGCTGCTGGTGCCGGCTTCGCTCGCCATCATCCGGGTCGCCTGGCCCGAGCCGGCGGCGCGTGGTCGCGCGCTGGGGGTCTGGGCCAGCTGCAACGGCCTCGCCTTCGTGATCGGCCCGCTGGTGGGCGGGTGGCTGATCGGTCATGCCGGCTGGCGCGCGGTGTTCCTGGTGATCGTGCCGGTGGCCGCGGCGGCGGGGTTGTCGATCGGGGCGGTTGCGGAATCGCGCGCCGGCGATGGGCGCCGCCTCGATCTGCCCGGCCAACTGCTGGGGGCCGCCGCGCTGGCCGGGCTGGTGTTCGCGGCGATCGGACCGGGCTGGGTCGCGGGCGCCGGCCTGGTCGCCCTGGCCGGGTTCCTGTGGGTCGAGCGGCGGGCCGGGGCCGAGGCGCTGGTGCCACTCGATCTGTTCGCCGCGCCGGCGTTCCGCGGCGCGATGGCGGCCACCGCGACGATGACCTTCGGCATCTACGGCATGATCTTCCTGGTGCCGCTGGCGTGGCTGGCCGGCGGCACGCTGTCCCCGGCCGGCGCCGGCGCCGCGCTGCTGCCCTGCGCGGGGCTGTTCTTCCTGGTCTCGCCCGTCACCGGCGCGTTGCTGCCGCGCCTGGGCGCGCGCAGGCTGATCGTGGCGGGCACCGGGGCCATCGCCGCCGGGCTGGCGGTGTTGGCCGGCACCGCCGCCGGGCGCCCGCTCTGGCTTGCGGAGATCGGGCTGGGGCTGACCGGGATCGGGATGGGGATCGCCACCGGCCCGCTGATGGCACTGGCGGTGGGCGCGGTGCGGGAGGGGCGGGCTGGGACCGCGTCCTCGCTCATCAACGTGGCCCGCATGGTCGGCGCGACCCTGGGGGTGGCGGTGGCGGGCGCGGTGTATCGCGGCGCCGGGCTTTCGGCGGCGATGGCGCTGGGGGCGGCGGTGCAGGCCGCGGGCGGGGCCTGCGCCTGGGCGGCGCTGCGCTGGCGCGCCGACCGGGCGCGATGCATCCTGCCCGCCAGCCAGAGCGGGAGGAACACAGCATGGCCGGGATTCTGGAAGGCAAGACCGCGCTCATCACCGGCGCCGGGGGCGGCATCGGTCGCGCCGCTTCCCTCGCGTTCGCCCGCGAGGGCGCCCGTGTCGCCTGCGCCGACGCCAACCGCGACGCCGCGAGCGACACGGTGGCCATGGTCAACGCGGTCGGCGGCCAGGCGCTCTCGCTCGGCGGGGACGTGACCGATGACGCCACCGTGCAGGGGCTGATCCGCGCCACCCTGGAGGCTTATGGGCGGCTCGATTGCGCGTTCAACAACGCGGGCATCGCCGGCTACCAGGTGGATGCCGCGGGCAAGCGCACCGCGGAATGGTCGGAGGCCGCGTTCGATCGCATGATCGGGGTGAATCTGAAGGGCGTGTGGCTCTGCATGAAGCACGAATTGCTGCACATGGCCGCCCATGGCGGTGGGGCGATCGTCAACACCGGATCGATCGCGGGGCTGGTGGGGCTGCCGACCTCCTCGGCCTATGTCGCGGCCAAGCACGGGGTGCTGGGGCTGACCAAGACCGCCGCGATCGAATACGCCGCCGACAAGATCCGGGTGAACGCGGTCTGCCCCGGCTACATCCGAACGAAGATGACGGAGGAGGTGATGACCCGGCGCGGCGAGGCGCTGATGGCGATGATCCCGTTCCATCGCATGGGCACGCCCGAGGAGATCGCCGAGCTGGTGGCCTGGCTGTGCTCGGACCGCGCGTCCTACGTCACCGGGGCGTGCTATAACGTGGATGGCGGGTATATGGCGGTCTGAGCGGGCCAGGGGGCGGGTAGCCGGCGCTTCGCCACGCGCATAGGTTATGCGCGCCGATCACCGCAGGTTTCATGTGTTGGTGGGGTTTTGACCTCCCGGGGCAGTCGGGGGGGGGGCGCCGGTCATCGCCTTCCCGCAACCATCCCGCCCCCCGCCGCGGCACGGAACCTGTCGCGGCAGGGGGCGCCGTATTCCCGTTCGCCGGGAACGAACCGGGCGACGGCCGGTTCAGGAGGGATAGGTCATGTGGCACTCGGTGTCGGCCAGCGGCCAGACCTTCTCGGCCGGCACCATGTCGGCGACGGTGAACACGTCGGCCTTGTTGGCCCCCTTCCGCGCCGGATGCACGTTGCCCACGAACACATTGGGCATCAGCTGGTGGTCGCCGGCGCGGTAGAACACCTTGCCCGGTTGCAGCTTGACATCCGGCGGCAGTTCCATCCCGGCAAGCGCGTGCGCCATCTTCAGCGCGTCCAGCGACTTCGCCTTTTCCGCCGCGAGCTTCACCGAATGCACCGCGACCCAGCCGAACCAGTGGCGGGCCGAGGGTGTCTTGTGCAGCTCCTTGCGGAACTCCTTCACCCAGGACACCACCTCGGGGACCTTGGGCTGATCCCACCACCACTCCATGTCCCACCAGCCGGTCTGCGCGACCGGCGGCACCGCCTCGATCTCCTCGAGCTCGAAGAGCGCGCCGCCCAGGCCCATCTCCTTGTTCATGCCGAACTGGATGAACTGCTTCATGCAGTCGATCTGCGCCAGACCGCCCATGTTGTTGAGCAGCACGTTCGGCTTGAAGGCCCGCGCCTTGATGAGGGTCGATGAGTAGTCCGAGGTATTGATCGGCAGCATCGAACCGGCATATTCGCCGCCGGCCTTCTTCAGCGCCTTGATGAACGCCGCCTGCAGGGTGTGGCCATAGGCGTAGTTCGGGGTGACGAAATACCAGCGCTTGCCGAAATGCTTGATGAGGTCCGGGGTGATCGCGTTGGCGTCCATGCTGGTGGTGTTGCAGACCCGGAACACGTTCCAGTGGCAATCCTTGCCGGTAATCTGATCGGTGTGCCCGCCGGGGACGATCTGGAACACCTTCTTCTGGTACGTCACCTGGGCGATCGCGTAGGCGATTCCGGAATTCACGTCGCCGAAGATCACGTTCACATGGTCGCGGTCGATCAGCTTGTGCGCCTTGGCGACTCCTGTGCCGACATCGTTGGCCGAATCCTCCACCAGCAGCTCGATCGGGCGGCCCAGGATGCCCCCCTTCGCGTTCAGCACTTTCACCGCGTAGCGCGCGCCCTCCACTTCGCTCTGGGCGGGGACCGACAGGACCCCGGTCAGCGGATCGATCATGCCGATCTTCACCGGCACCTCGGCGCGGGCCTTGATGATGGCGGGGCCGGCGAGCGATACGGCCCCCGCGACAACCCCGGTCTTCAGCAGGTCGCGACGGCCGACGCCGCCGGAAAAGAGATGGTCCACGGATTTCCTCCTTTTGCTGCATAACGGACTACGGTGTCGCGCGCGGAATATCGGCGAAGGTGGTTCGCCGCGGCATGTCGCGGGTGCCGACAGGACATGGAATCCCGGCGGCGCTCCCGGGGAAGCGCGTGCGAACCACCAAGCCGCCGTTACCCACCGGTCCGGTGGCGCGTCCGAGCTTGACCGCCGCCGATCATGCGCGCGCCGACCTGCCGCCGTCGTTTTCAAAAGATTGAAAGATCGACATGGCATTTGCAAAATCTGGCAGGGCCGGTTCCACCCGAATCCGATGCTTGCCGGGGCTTGCGCCGTGCCGCCGGGCGCGGTCAACTCCGCGACGAACCGGAAGGATGCGCCCGTGATCCCGATCCTCGAGGCCGATCGTCTGGACGTACAGGTGCTGGTGGACAATGCCGTCGATCCGCTGTCCTCCACGCCGCGCTTCGTGACCCGCGAGCCGGCGATCCTGCGCCGCAACGGCATGATCCGCAGCACCGGGGCGGCGATGTGCTGCGCCAATCACGGGCTCTCGCTGGTGGTCACCGCCTGGTCCGGCGACAGCCCGCGCAGCGTGCTGTTCGACGCCGGGCCGGCCGCCATGGCGATCGCGCATAACGCGCCGCGGCTCGGGATCGATTTCTCGGCGATCGAGGCGGTGGTGCTCTCGCATGGCCACTGGGATCATGCCGGGGGGCTGATCGAGGCCTTCGATCACATCCGAAGGGCGAATCTCGGCCGCCCGGTGCCTTGCTTCCTGCATCCCGGGATGTTCGCCGAGCGCGGCGCGCGCCAGCCCGATGGCGGTGTCTTCCCGATGGAAAATATCGCCACGCCCGAGACGCTGGCCGCGCACGGCGCCGCCCCGGTGGTGACCGCCGAGCCGCGGGCGCTGGCGGGCGGGTATTTCTACCTCTCCGGCGAAATCCCCCGCCGCACGGCCTATGAACGCGGCTACCCCGCCCAGGTGCGCCGCGGCGCGGATGGGCGGTGGGAGCCGGATCCGCTGCTGATGGACGAACGTTTCCTGGCGGCGCGGGTAAAGGGGCGCGGGGTGGTGGTGTTCTCGGCCTGCTCCCATGCCGGGATCGTCAACGTGCTGCACGCCGCGCGGGCCGCGTTTCCGGGCGAGCGGATGCACGCGGTGATGGGCGGGTTTCACCTCTCGGGCGAGAACGAGGAGATCATCCCGCAGACCGTGGCCGATCTCGGCGGCTTCGGCCTGGACCTGATCCTGCCTGCCCATTGCACCGGCTGGCGCGCGGTGCGCGCGCTGGCGGCGGCCTATGGGGAGGGGGTTGTGGTCCCCTCCGCGGTCGGCAAGCATGTGACGTTCGGGGGAGAGACACCATGAAGTTCGGCGTGATGATCCGCGGCCAGTATCCGCAGGGCGACGACATGCGCGCGCGGCTGCGCGAGGACCTCGATTTCGCCCGCCGCGCCGAGGCGCTGGGCTACGATTCGATCCTGAAGGGCTCGCATTACAGCTCGCACCCGTTCCAGTCGGTGCAGCAGATCCCGTTCCTGGCCCAGGTGGCGGCGCTGTGCCCGCGGCTGCGCATCATCGCCGGGGTGGTGCTGCTGCCGCTGCACAAGCCGCTGGATCTGGCCGAACAACTCGCCACCCTCGATATCATGAGCGACGGGAAGTTCGTGTTCGGTATCGGCCTCGGCTACCGCGAGGTGGAGTTCCAGGCCTTCGGCACCACCCAGAAGGCGGCGCCGGCCCGGCTGGAGGAGTGCCTGGCCACCATCCGCCGGCTGTGGGCGGAGGATTTCGTCACCATGGAGGGCTCGCATTTCCGGCTGGACCACGCGAACTGCACGGTCAAGCCGGTGCAGCGCCCGGGGCCGCCGGTATGGTACGGCGCCAACGCCGACGCCGGCATCCGCCGCGCCGCGCGGGTGGCGGATTGCTGGTACATCAACCCGCACAGCACCATCGCCACCATCACCCGCCAGCTGGACCTCTACAAGCGCGCGCTCGACGCCGCCGGCAAGCCGATGCCGGCGGAACTGCCGATCATGCGCGAGGTCTATGTGGCGCCGACCCGGGAAGAGGCGATCCGCCGCGCGCGTCCCGCGATCGAGACCAAATACGCCGCCTATCGCGCCTGGGGGCAGGACAAGGTGATGCCGGCGGGGGATGATTTCGACCGCGACTTCGACAGCCTGATCGAGGATCGGTTCCTGTTCGGCTCCCCGGCCGAGGTGACCGAGCAGGTCCTGGCGCTGAAGCACCGGCTGGGGGTGAACTATGTGGTCTTCGGGTCGCACTGGCCGGGGATGTCGTTCGCCCAGTCGGTGGAGCAGATCACCATCCTGGCGGAGGAAGTCATACCGGCGGTGGCTCAGGGCTGATCCAGCCGGATCGGATGCCCGGGATCGGCCAATTGCTCCCGATCCCGCCAGTCGGCGCGGGCGTAGTTGATCTCCATCAGCCGGCGCACGCCGCGGATCGGCCGCTTCTCGAACCCGTGCCAGGTGGCCGGCCCGGCGACGAAGATCACCGCCGAGTTGAACGTCGCCTCCGACCGCCCGACCCAGCGCCGGTCGGCATCGTAGATGTCGGTGCCCCAGCCCGCCGCCTCCGGCCCGGTGCAGAGATAGATCACCATCGAGAACAGCTTCTCGGGAATGTCGCGGTGCGGCTCGAGCCAGGCGCCGTCCAGGTCCTGCATGTATTCCATGCGCAGGAAACCGCCGGCGACGTCGATCGCGCAGGTCTCGGCCAGGGCCCGGGCCACCGCCGGGCGCTGTAACGCCTCGGTCAGCGCCGCGCAGGCCGGATAGTCGCGCCGCATTGCCGGGGTGATGAAGCAGCGCGAGGCATTGTAGCTGTTGCGGGTACCGTCGGTCTCGCCCAGCACCGGCGGTGCGATCGGCATCAGCAGGAGCGCCGTCGCCAGCGTCTCGGGCAGCACCGCGCGCAGCTTCCAGTGCCGATACGGCGTCTCGGCGCGCCGGGAGGCCCGTAGCGCATCGATGAACTGGGCCGCGACATCGTCGGCGGCGGGAACCGGCGGGAACATCGCATCCCCCTCAGCGCGGCGCGTATTCGATGGCCTTGCGCAGCAGCGGCACGGATTTGGCGAACGCGCTGACGCTGTGGCGGAGATATTCCTTGCGCACGTACCACTCCGAATCGACGTAGCAGAGCTGGAGGCTCATGCGCTGGCCCTTCTGCGGCAGGAAGCCGTGCCAGGAATGGTCGCACACGCGGAACATCAACATGCGGCCGAACTCGGGGGCGAATTCGAAGGCGTAATCCTCCCGGTCCTCGCTGCGCAGCACCCGCAGCCGACCGCGCTCGTAGGGCCATTCGCGCGAGAAGCCCAGCAGCACGGTCACGATCTTGTGCGGGGAATCCGGGTGCGCGTGGCCTTCGTTGTAGTGGCCGGTGGTGTTGCCCATCATCACGATGGCCGGCGGGCAGGCGGACAGGTCCATGTCGAACTTGGCTTCCACCAGCCGGCGGAAGCGCGGGCTCAGCAGGTCGCGCACCACCGCGCCGAAGCGCGGACCGTAGCGCAGGTCCGGCAAGCCGTAACTGCCCCGGTCGGGGATCGCCGGCGCATGTTCCAGCACCGGGGCTTTCAGGGTCTCGGGCAGGGCGTGTTCGACGAAGGCGAAATCATAGGGGTCGCGCCGCAGCGACGCGGCCGCGATCGCGGCCTCGTCCAGCATCGCCAGGGGAACTTCGGTGGGGTGCATGATCCTCGCCTCCGCGCGTGTGGCGCATCGCTGGCAGCGCGGCCTGGGCCGCGCATTGATCGAGATCAAACGATGCGCCGGCGTTGCCTTCCCCTGGTCCCGGCCGTATCCGCCGGGCGGATGGACGCGCTGCTGTTCCTCTGCCACCGCCTGCCGCTGCCGCCCGATCGCGGGGACCGGATCCGGCTGACCCATGTGCTGCGCCACCTCGCCGCGCGCCACTCGGTCTATCTGGGCTGCCTGATCGATGCGCCGGACCCGGAGCCGCAGTTGGCGGCGCTGCGCGGGATTTGCGCGCGAGTCGTCGCGGTCCCGGCGCACCCCGCCGCTCGCGCCCTGCGCGCGCTCGCGCACGCGGCGCAAGGCGGGGCGCTCAGCGCCGGCTGGTTCGCCCATCCCGCGCTCACCCGCTTGATCGCCGAGACTGCCGCCCTCCGGCCGGTTGCCAGCTATGTCTTCGGCGCGACGATGTTCCGCCCGGGCCTGCCGGGCCGGGTGATCCTCGACATGGTGGAGTGCGATTCGGAGAAATGGGACGCGCGCGCCGAACGTGCTCCGGCGCCGCACGCGGCCCTGTGGCGGCACGAGGCGGCCCGGCTGCGCGCGCTTGAAGCAAGCGGCGCTGGCGCCGCCGCCACCACCCTGTTCGCGGCGGCGGCGGATGCCGAAGCCTTCGCCGCGCGCCACCCCGCCCTGGCCCCGCGCATCGTCACCATGACCAACGGGGTGGACGCGGACTGGTTCGATCCCGCGCGCGGCTTTCCCTGCCCGTTCGCCGGCCCTGGCCCGCATCTCGTGTTCACCGCCAGCTTCGATTACTGGCCGAACGAGGCGGCGGCGCGCTGGTTCGTGGCCGAGGTGATGCCGCGGTTGCGGGGCCGTGGGGCGGTGCTGCATCTGGTCGGGGCCGGACCCGGGGTGGCGCTGCGCCGGCTGGCCCGGCCGGGGGAGGTGGTGGTGACCGGCCGGGTGCCGGACATCCGGCCCTATCTGGCACATGCCGACGTGGTGGTGGCCCCGCTGCGCTGGGCGCGCGGGGTCCAGAACAAGGTGCTGGAGGCGCTGGCGATGGCCCGGCCGGTGGTGGCCTCCGGAGCGGCGGCGCGCGGGATTGCCGCCGTTCCCGGACGGGAATGGCTGGTGGCCGACGATGCGCGCGCGATGGCCGACGCGATCGGCGCGGTGCTGGACGGCGCCCATCCCGGGTTGGGCGCGGCGGGGCGGGCGCGGATGCTGGGCGGGTTCGGCTGGGCGGCCGGGCTGACGGTGCTGGATGCCGTGCTGAGCGGGCCATGGTCACCGACCGGCGCCGGTTCGACGTCGGACGAGCGGGCATCTATGTTGCGCCCATGACCCCGCTCTACCTCGAAGACCTCCGGGTCGGCCAGCGCTTCATCTCCGCCGAAGCCGGCATCGACCCCGAGTCGATCCGCGCCTTCGCCGCCCAGTGGGACCCGCAGCCGTTCCACCTCGATGACGAAGCCGCCACCGCCACCCTGTTCGGCGGTCTCGCCGCCAGCGGCTGGCATACCGCGGCACTGTCGATGCGGCTGCTGGTCACCTCGGGCCTGCCGCTGGCCGGGGGCATCATCGGCTCGGGCGGGGAACTGCTCTGGGAGAAGCCGGTCCGCCCCGGGGATACGCTGCGCGTCGAATGCGAAATCCTCGACATCACCCCCTCCCGCTCGCGCCCCGATCGCGGGATGGTGCGGGTGCGCTGCCTCACCCTCAACCAGAATGACGAGACGGTGCAGAGCTTCACCCCGCGCTTGGTCGTCACCCGCCGCCCCACCGGAACCCCAGCCGATGTCTGAACCCCTGCTTGCCGGCGAGACCGCCCTGGTCACCGGCGCCGCCTCCGGTATCGGCCGCGGTCTCGCCCGCGCGCTGGCCGCCGAGGGGGTGCGGCTGGTGCTGACCGATATCGACCCGGAGCGCGGCGGCGCGGTCGCGGCCGAGCTCGGGGCGGCCTTCATCCCCGCCGATCTCGCCCGCGCGGACGCGGCGCTGCCGTTGTTCGCCGCTTCTGTCGCCGCGCTCGGCGGACGGCTGAGCCTGTTCCTCCACAGCGCCTCGCCGCGCCGGGGGGAGACCCAGCACCTGCTGGCGGTGACGGAAGCGGAATGGGACGCGATGCTCACCACCAACCTGCGCGCCGGCTTCGTGCTGGGGCGGGAGGCGGGGCGGCACATGATCGCTGCCGGCATCCGCGGGCGGATGCTGTTTGTCACCTCGCTGCACGCGGAGACCCCGCGCAACCTGCCGCATTATTCCGCCGCCAAGGCGGGTGAGACGATGCTGGTTCGCGAACTGGCCAAGGCGCTGGGGCCGCACGGCATCCGGGTCAACGCCATCGCTCCGGGTGCGATCCCGGGCGGCGGGTTCGCCGCCGACGTGGCGACGCTGGAGCGGATGATCCCGCTCCGGCGCACCGGCACGCCCGAGGATATCGCGGCGATGGCGGTCGCGCTGCTGTCGGAACGCTTCGGCCGCTACGTGACCGGCGCCACGCTGGCGGTCGATGGCGGCCTCGCGCTCTACAACTGGATCGCGCCCCCGCCGGAATGAGCGCGCCCGCGCCCGGCCCGCATTGGCAGCGCATCGCCGCCGCCTTGCGCGCCGAGATCGCCGCCGGGCTTCCCCCTCCCGCCGCCCGGCTGCCGGCCGAGGCGGCGCTGGCCGCCCGGTTCGCCGTCCATCGCCACACGGTCCGTCAGGCGCTGGGGGCGCTGGCCGCCGAGGGGCTGATCGAGATCCGGCGCGGCAGCGGCAGCTTCGTCGCCGAGGACGTGCTGGACTACGTGATCGGCCGGCGGGCGCGGTTCTCGGAATGGGTGCGCCGGCACAACCGCGAACCCTCGGGCCGGGTGCTGCGGCGGGACGAGGTGGCGGCCGAGCCGGCGGTGGCGCGCGCGCTGGGCCTGGCCGAGGGCGCGAAGGTGATCCTGCTCGAACGGCTGGGGTTGGCGGATGGCCGCCCGGTCAGCCTGACCGCGCATTATTTTCCCCCGCTGCCCGGGCTCGAGGCGGCACTGGCGACGGCCGAGGGGATCTCGGCGGCGCTGGCGGCGGCGGGCATCGCCGATTACCGGCGCCTTTCCACCCGCGTCGGCGCGCGGCTGCCGCTGGCGGAGGAGGCGCGCCTCTTGCGCATCCCGCGCACCCGCCCGTTGCTGACGGCGGAGAATGTGAACGTCGATGCCGCCGGCCGGGTGGTGGAATATGGCCTGGCGCGCTACCCGAGCCCGCGCGTGCAGCTTGTCTTCGAACCATGAACGGAAACGCGATGCGCGATCTGACGATCACCGGCGGGCAGGTGCTGCTGGACGGCGACGGGTTGCAGCCGGTCGCCATCGGCTTGCGGGACGGCCGGATCGCGGTGCTGGACGGCGCCGGGGCGGGGCGGCGTTTCGACGCCTCGGGCCTGTGGGTGCTGCCCGGTATCGTCGATCTGCATGGCGATGCCCATGAACGCCAGTTGCAACCCCGGCCGGGGGTGGATTTTCCCGCCGCCATGGCGCTGGCCGATACCGAGGCGCAACTGCTCGCCAACGGCATCACCACCGCCTGCCTCGGCGTCACCCTGTCATGGGAGCCGGGGTTGCGCGGCATCGGCACCTGGCGGGCGCTGCGGGCGGCGCTGGCCGCGCATCGCGGCGCTTGCGACCTGCGCCTGCATCTGCGCTGGGAGGCGTTCAACCTGGACGCGCTGGACGAGGCCCTGGACGCCATCCGCGCCGGCGCGGTGGGGCTGCTCGCCTTCAACGACCACACCCCGGCCATCGTCGCCCGCCTGGACGATCCCGCCACGGCGGCCAAATACACCGATCGCGCGGGGGTAGCCCCGGCGGAGTTCGCCGCCATCGCTCGCCGCGCCGCTGCTCGCGGCGCCGAGGTCGCGCCCGCCCAGGCGCGCCTGGCCGAAGCGGCGAGGACGGCGGGGGTGCCGATCGCCAGCCATGACGATGCGACCCTGGCCGATCGGGATCGGTTCCGCGCCCTCGGCGCGCGCATCGCCGAGTTCCCGATGGCCGAGGCGGTCGCCCATGCTGCGCGCGCGGCCGGCGACGTGGTGGTGATGGGCAGCCCCAACGTGGTGCGCGGGCGGTCGCATCTCGGCTGGGCTTCGGCCCAGGTGATGGCCGAGGCCGGGGTGTGTTCGGTGCTGACCTCCGATTACTATTATCCGGCGATGGCGCGGGCGGCACTGACGCTGGCCCAACGCGCGGTGCTGTCGGCCGAGGCCGCGTGGGGCCTGATCTCCGCCGCCCCGGCCGCGGCGCTGGGGCTCGACGATCGCGGGCGGATCGCGCCGGGGCTGCGAGCCGATCTGGTTGCGCTGACGCCGCCGGGGGCGGATGGCCCGAGCCGGGTGGTGGCCAGCATCACGGCCGGGAGGATCGCTTTTCTGGACATTGATGGATTTTCGCGTCTGACGTGACGGGGATTCAGGGTTTGTTAGGAGTTCGGCGCCAGGGTGACTGCGGTCCTTAAGGAGGCCGCCATGTCATTCCCCGCTCCCTCCCCGCGTTCCACTCGCCGGCTGCTGCTGGCGTTCGCCGGTCTCGGCCTGTTGGGCCTCGGCGGGTGCGCCGGCTCCGGCACCCCGGTTGCCGACAGTTCCGCGCTGGTGCAACGGGCCTATGCCCAGAATGCGACCATCCGGGCGGTGTCGGATGCGCTGGACCAGCGGCTGGACGCGATGCTGGCGGTGGAAACGGCGGCTCGCTGACCGGGAGGGTGATCCGCGATGACCGCAATGGTTATGAAATGCTGCGCCTGTTATGCGGATTGAGACGTCATTCCGGACCCTCTCCCTCATGCGCCCGATCCTGAGCCTCTGTTTCGCGGCGGCCCTGCTTGGCCTCGCCGTCCCCGCCCGGGCCGGGCTGACCGCGGCCGAGCTGGCGCAGGACAACGCGGTGCTGAACGAGTTCAACGCCGTGGTGTTCGGCAATGATCAGATGGGGAACGAGGACGAGGGGCGGGTCGCGGTGGGCGGCAACCTCGCCGGCGGCTCGCACAATATCTGCTTCAACGGTTGCTCGGGCAGCACCACCGATTCGGCGCTGGGCGGCACCTATGGCGCGCTGACGGTGTGGGGCAATGTCAGCGGCGGGGCCAACCCGATCGGCAATGCCGCCATCCAGGGCAGCATCGAAGCCGGCGCCACGCTGAATTTCAATGGCAATGGCGGGCTCGGGATCGTCGGCAGCAACGGCGGCACGGTGCAGGGCGCCACCTTTGTCGATACCAGCCAGTCCAGCGCCGGCACGGTGCAGAACGCGCCGAGCGGTGCCACCACCGGGCTCAACATGCCAGCCGGGGTGGTCTTCCCCTATGCCAGCGCCATGCCGTTCGCGGCCCCGCTCACCGATCTCGCCACCAGCCTGCAAGCGGACGCGGCGGCCACCAACGCCCAGACCCTGGGCGCGTATGTGCAGAACGGACCGACCGGCATCACCGCCGCCGCGGCCAACGGCAACTATAACGGGATGCATTACGGGTTCATCACCACCACCATGGCCGATCTGGCGGGCTATCAGAATTTCTCCGGGGTCAATACGAACGGGCTGGACGCGGTGTTCGTGATCGTCACCGGCCAATCCACCAGCGCGCTGCCGAACCTGAACCCGACCTATAACGAAACCAACGTCGTCTGGGACTTCGTCGATGCCACCACGGTCGGTTTCGCCGGCGGCTGGTACGGCCAGATCCTGGCACCCTATGCCAGCGTGTCCAACCCCTCGGGGAATCTGACCGGCGCGGTGGTCGCGGCGGCCCTGACCCAGTCCAACGAACTGCACCAGCAGAATTACCTGTTCCCCGGCAATGATCTTTCGGGCCTGCCGGTGACGCCCACCACCCAAGGCGACGGCACGCCGGTGCCCGAACCTCCCGCCGGCGCGCTGCTGGCCGCCGGGCTGGCCGGTCTCGCGCTGGCCCGCGCGCCCTTGCCGCGCCGGCGCCGGCGCGGCAGAACCGCCGCGTGCCCTCCGAACCCCTCCGCATCGGCGTCATTGGCGCCGGCCATTTCGGGCGCTTTCACGCGCTGAAACTGGCCGCCGCGCCGCGCGCGCGCCTGTCCGGCATCCATGACGCGGATCCGGCCCGCGCGGCGACGATCGCCGCCGAAACCACAGCACCGGCGCTGCCGCTGGCGGACCTGCTCGCAGCCTCCGATGCGGTGGTGATCGCCGCCCCCGCCGCCGCCCATCACGCGCTGGCCTCGGCGGCGATGACCGCCGGCTGTCATGTGCTGGTGGAGAAGCCGATCGCCGCCACCCTGGCGGAAGCGGACGCGCTCGCCGCCCTCGCCGTGTCCACCGGCCGGGTGCTGCAGGTGGGCCATCTCGAACGCTTCTCCGCCGCCCACGCGGCGCTCGCCACCCATCTCGCCCGTCCGCTCTACATCGAGGCGACCCGGATCGCGCCGTTCAAGCCGCGCGGCACCGATGTCTCGGTCATCCTCGACCTGATGATCCACGACCTCGATCTGATCCTGACCCTGACCGACAGCCCGATCGCATCGGTGGACGCGGTCGGCGCCGCCATCGCCTCGGCACACGAGGACATCGCCTCCGCCCGCATCCGCTTCGCCTCCGGCGCCGTCGCCACCATCACCGCCAGCCGGGTCTCCGCCCGCACCGAGCGGCGGATGCGCATCTTCACCGCCGAGGGCTACGTGACGATCGATTTCGCCAACCGGCGCATGAGCGTGATCCGCCGCGATGCCGGCCAGAAGCTGCCCTTCGTGGACGGCTTCGGCCTGCAGGAGATCTCCTGGCAGGACCACGACGCGCTGGAAGCCGAGCACGCCGCCTTCATCGCCGCGATCGCGGATGGCGCGCCGGTGCTGGTGGATGCCGCCGCCGGCCGCCGGGCGCTGGCCGCGGCGCTCGCGGTGACCGCGGAGATGGAAGCCGCCCGGCAGCGGATGCGCGCGTCGGGGCTGATCGCGTAGCCCCCTACAGCGATAGCAGCCGGTCCAGCAGCGCGTGATCCTCGCGCAGTTCCGCTGCCGGGCCGGCATGGCGCACCGAGCCCTTTTCCAGCACATAGACCCGGTCGGCCAGCGCCAGCGAGAACGCCACCCCCTGCTCGGCGAGCAGGATGGTCATGCCCTGCGCCTTGAGCTCGGCGATCTTCTCGCGCAGCAGATCGACGATCAGCGGCGCCAGCCCCTCGGACGGCTCGTCCAGCAGCAGCAGCTCCGGGTTGCCCACCAGCGCCCGGGCGATGGTCAGCATCTGCTGCTCCCCGCCCGAGAGGAACCCGCCGCGCTGGTCGCGCCGTTCCGCCAGGATCGGGAACAACTCGCAGACCCGCGGGATGGTCCAGGCCCCCGGCCGGCGCGCGGCGCGGGCGGCAACGTCCAGATTCTCCCACACCGTGAGCTCGGCGAAGATGCGCCGGTCCTCCGGCACGAAGCCGAGCCCCGCGCGCGCCATCCGGTGCGGGGCCGCCCCCGTCATGTCCCGCCCGTGCCAGATCACCCGCCCCGCCCGCGGCGGCGTGATCCCCATGATCGAGCGCATGGTGGTGCTCTTGCCCACCCCGTTGCGCCCCAGCAGGCAGACGCACTCGCCGGCGTCCACCTCGAGCGAGATACCGAACAGCACCCGCGAGAGCCCGTAGGCGGTGTGGATGTCCTCGACCGACAGCAGCGCCATCAGGCGTGCCCCCCCAGATAGACGCGGCGGACATCGGCGTTGGCGCGCACCTCCTCCGGTGCGCCCTCCGCCAGCTTGCGGCCCTGGTAGAGCACCGCGATCTTGTGGGCGATGCGGAAGACCACCTCCATGTCGTGCTCGGTGAAGAGCAGGGTCAGCCCGCGCTGCTCGGCGATCCGTTCCAGGAGTGCGATGGTCTCGTGGGTCTCGTTGGCCGACATCCCGGCGGTGGGCTCGTCGAGCAGCAGCACCTTCGGGTCGGAGGCGAGCGCGATGCCGAGTTCGAGCTGCTTCTGGTTGCCGTAAGCCAGCACCCCGGCCACCGTGCCGGCCTGCGAGGCGAGCCCGATCGAGGCCAGCAGGGCCATCGTCTCGTCGCGGAACATCGCCTCGGCGCGGGACAGGAAATCCCGCCCCTTGCCGCGATGGGCGAGCAGCGCCGCCTGCACGTTCTCGAACACGGTGAGGCGGGGGAAGATGTTGGTCAGCTGGAAGGACCGCCCCATCCCGAGCGCGCAGATGCGATGCGGGGCGATACCGGTGACGTCGCGCCCGTTCAGCATCACCCGCCCGCCGTCGGGGCGGAGATGGCCGGTGATGAGGTTGAAGAAGGTGGATTTGCCGGCCCCGTTGGGACCGATGACGGCCACGATCTGCCGTTCCGCCACCGTCAGGCTGACCTCGTTGACCGCCACGAAGCCGGCGAAGGATTTGTGCAACCCGGTGATCTCAAGCATCGCCGCGTCCCGCCAGCAGCCGCCGTAGCGCCGCGCCGCCGCGCGCCAACCCGCCCAGGATGCCGCCGGGCAGGGCGAAGAGCAGGATCAACAGGATGCTGCCCAGCACCGCGGGCCAGTACTGCGTGTAGTTGGTGATTTCCTGGTTGAGCCAGACCAGCACGAAAGCGCCGACCGTGGGCCCCCAGAAATAGTTCATGCCGCCCAGGATCGTCATGATCATCACTTCGGCCGATTTCGGCCAGAACACGTAGTCGGGGAACACGCCGCGGTTGAAGATGCCATAGAGCGCCCCGGAAAGCCCGGCGAAGCCGCCCGCGACCACGAACACGCTGAGCTCGTAGGCGCGGACATTGAGCCCGATGAAGGCCGCGCGCTCGCGGTTGTCGCGGATCGCGGTCAGCATCCTCCCGAACGGAGAACGGGTGATCTGCCCGATCGCGGCGATGCAGACCGCGACCAGCACCAGGCTCAGCAGGTAGAACCGCCCGTTGATGTTGAGATCGCCCACATATGGGAGGGACGCCATCCAGTGCATGTTGGGGAACGGCACGTCGGCGATCCCCTGATCGCCGCCGGTCACCGCGTTCCACTTGAAGCACACCGCCCAGACGATCTGCGAGAATGCCAGGGTCAGCATGGCGAAATAGATCTTGGTCAGCCGCACGCAGAAGAAGCCGAACACCACCGCGAACAGCGCGGCGCCGAGCCCGGCGGCGGGGAAGGCCAGGACGAACGGCAGCCCGTAGGTCTTCATCAGGATCCCGCACACATAGGACCCGATGCCGAAATAGGCGACGTGACCGAACGAAACCAGACCGGTGGTGCCCAGCAACAGGTTCAGACTTACGGCGAACAGAGCGTCGATGGCGATCTCGGTGCCGAGGAAGGTCTGGTAGCGGCTGCCGATCCAGGGCAGCGGCAGCAGGGCCAGGAAGATCAGCAGGGTCCAGGGGATGCGGCGCGCGCTCATCGGATCGGCCGCCCGAACAGGCCCCAGGGCCGCACGATCAGCACCACCGCCATCAGCGCGAATACCGAGAACAGGGAGAACTCGGGCAGGATCAGGATGCCGAAGGAGAGCACCTGGCCGTAGATCATCGCCCCCCAGAAGGTGCCCCAGAACGAGCCGAGCCCGCCGATCACCACCACGATGAAGGCCTGCACGATCACCTGCACGTCCATCCCCGGCACGATGCTCTCCATCGGCGTGATGAGCGCGCCGGCAAGCCCGGCAAGGAACGAGGAGACGGCGAACATGCCCGTATAGATCAACCCGACATTGGCCCCCATCGCATCCAGCATCTCGCGGTCGGCGGAGGCCGCGCGCAACATCCGCCCTGCCGCGGTGCGCGAGAGGACCAGCCCCACCGTGATGGCGATCGCCGGGCCCACCGCGATGATGAACAGATTGTAATAGGGGACGGTGTTGCCCACCAGCTGAAAGCCGCCGTCCAGCACCGGCGGGCGATGCACCGAAAGCTGCCCGGTGCCCCAGAGGTATTTCGCCGCGTCGCCCAGGATCAGCACCAGGGCGTAGGTAAACAGCAGCTGATACAGCTCATCGAGGCCGTAGAGATGGCGGAGCAGCAGCCGCTCCACCACCGCGCCCAGCACCGCGACCCCGAGCCCCGCGGCCAGGGCGGCTGGCCAGAACGCCTCGCCCACCGGGTGCAGCCAGGTGACCACCTGCCAGGCCAGATAGGCGCCGATCATGTAGAACGACCCGTGCGCGAAATTGAGCACGCGCATGACGCCGAACACGAGCGACAGGCCCGAGGCGATCAGGAACAGGAACATCGACGTGGTCAGCCCGGACAGGAACTGACCGACGAGCAGGGAGGCCGTCATGGCGTGGCGGCCTCCCCGCGACGGGAACGAAGGGTCAACTCAGTGTCCGGCCGGCTCTGGATTGTAGTAGGTCGGGTCCGAAATCACCGCGTAGGGGAATTTCGGCGTGCGGACCATCTTGCCCCAGTATTCGCCGGCATTGGCGTCGTGGTTGACCGCGCTGAAGGTGCGCGGGCCGAGCGGCGTGGTGTAGGTCATGCCCGACATCGCCTTCGCCACCTTGGTATCATTGGTGGTGCCGGCCTTGCGGATGCCCTGTGCGATCGCCTGGATCGTCACATAGCCCTGGATCGCCCAACTGGAGCCGTATTTGATTTTCAGCGCCTTCGCCACCTTGGCATCGAAGGCCTTGTCGGCCGGCGGCTGGTTGGGACCATCCCACAGCACCGGATCATAGGCATCGGTCCAGATCCCCAGCGGATAGGCCTTGCCGAGCGTGCGGGTCACGTCGATCGATCCCGCCTCGCCGCCATCGGCCAGCCGGTCGTGGATCGCCTTGAAATACCCGAGCGGCGCGGCCTGCTTGACGAAGCTGATGAAGTCGCCCGCGAACTCATCACAATAGACGGCGTCGGGATGCTTGGCCATCTGCGCGGTGATGAACGGGGTGAAATTGGCCTGGCCCAGCTTCGGCCATTCCTGATCCACGATCTTGATGTCCGGCCGCAGCTTGTGCAGCTCGGCCACGAAGGCGGCGATGGCGTCATGCCCATAGGCGTAGTCGGGCGCGATGGTTGCCACCGTGTGGACGTTCTTCCACTTCGCCACGATGATGGCACCGGCCTGCCCCTCGATCGTGGTGTTGGAGGCGGTCCGGAAGATGTAGGGGTGGAAGTTCTGCGGATCGGTGAGCTCGTAGGTCTTCGCCGACGGCGCCACGAAGACGACGTGGTTCTCCTTGGCGATGGTGGACACCGCCGGCGCCTCGGCCGAGGTCAGCGTGCCGGCCAGGAATTGCACCCCGTTCTTCACGATGAGCTCGCGCGCCAGCCGTACCGCCTCGGCCGGATTCGCCTTGCTGTCACGTGGCAGCAGCTTGAGCTTGCGCCCAAGGACCCCGCCATGGGCATTGATGTCGGCCACCGCCAGCTCGGCGCCCTTCAGGATCGGCACGCCATAGACGGCGGTTGGCCCGGAGAGCGGAATCGGAAACCCGATCTTGATCGGGCCTTTGGCCAGCGCCGCCACAGGCAGCAGCAGCGCGGCCGCGGTTGCGGCCAACAGATGTCGAAGTCGCATTTCTTGAAGCCTCCCATTGCCTCCGGTCGGCTTAAGGCGCCGCCGGATGTTTTACGGGCAAGATCGTGGCCTGCCCGGCCCGATCTGTCAAGCGTCTGTTGCAATGCCGCCATGCGAAATGGGCAGCGCGGTGCCCCGGTTTGCTTGCCGCGCCCGGTTCTGGCATACGCCGGCCCGCTATTACGGGCCGTTCATGCTCGCGCCCCCGGCGCCGGGTCGCGCGGTCCCAATCGACACGACAGGCCTCAACGCCCTCACAGGGAAGTCACCGGATGTCCCTCGCCTTCATCGTCATCATCGTCTGCGGCGTGCTGGCGCTGCTGTACGGATTCGTTTCCTCGCGCCAGGTGCTGGCGGCCGACGCCGGCTCCTCGCGGATGCAGGAAATCTCCGCCGCGGTGCAGGAGGGCGCGCGCGCCTATCTGAACCGGCAATATACCACCATCGCCATGGTCGGCGTGGTGGTGGTGATCTTCCTCGGCGTGACCCTCGGCATCCATGTCGCCATCGGCTTCCTGATCGGCTCCATCCTGTCGGGGTCGGCGGGGTATATCGGCATGAACGTTTCGGTGCGCGCCAATGTGCGCACCGCCCAGGCGTCCCGCAACGGCTTGGCGGCGGGGCTCGATATCGCCTTCAAGGCCGGCGCCATCACCGGGCTGCTGGTGGTCGGCCTGGCGCTGCTGGGGGTGACCATCTATTACGCCATCCTGCGCGATACCATCCCCGCCGATCAGCTCCGCACGGTGCTGGAATCCCTGGTGGCGCTCTCGTTCGGCGCCTCGCTGATCTCCATCTTCGCCCGGCTCGGCGGCGGCATCTTCACCAAGGGCGCCGACGTGGGTGCCGATCTGGTGGGCAAGGTCGAAGCCGGCATCCCCGAGGATGACCCCCGCAACCCCGCCGTGATCGCCGACAACGTGGGCGACAACGTGGGCGACTGCGCCGGCATGGCCGCCGACCTGTTCGAGACCTATGTGGTCACGATCGTCGCCACCATGCTGCTGGCGGCGATCTTCTTCACCGGGTCGGTGCGCGACCACGTGCTGATGCTGCCGCTCGGCATCGGCGGGATCTGCATCCTCACCTCCATCGTCGGCACCTATTTCGTGAAGCTCGGCCCCGACAACGGGATCATGAAGGCGCTCTACAAGGGGCTGCTGGTGACCGGCGCGCTGTCGGTGGTCGGCATCGCCATCATCATCGAGTGGTTCGTGGGCTTCGGCGCCACGCTCGGCCAGGTGGCCGGGCACGCCGTGACGGGGGCGGATCTGTTCGTCTGCTCGCTGATCGGTCTCGGGCTGACCGGAATCATCGTCTATATCACGGAATATTACACCTCCACCGAATACCGCCCGGTGCGCTCGATCGCGCAAGCCTCCACCACCGGTCACGGCACCAACGTGATCCAGGGGCTGGCGGTGTCGATGGAAGCCACCGCCGCGCCGGTGATCGCGATCGCGGTGGCGATCATCCTGTCGTTCCTGATGGCCGGCCTGTTCGGCATCGCCATCGCCGCCACCACCATGCTGGCGCTGGCCGGCATGATCGTGGCGCTGGACGCCTACGGCCCGGTCACCGACAACGCCGGTGGCATCGCCGAGATGGCGGAACTGCCCAGGGAAGTCCGGGTGACCACCGACGCGCTGGACGCCGTCGGCAACACCACCAAGGCGGTGACCAAGGGCTACGCCATCGGCTCGGCCGGCCTTGCCTCGCTGGTGCTGTTCGCCGCCTACACGCAGGACCTGAAGCACTATTTCCCGTCCCTGCACGTCGCCTTCAAGCTGGAAGACCCGTATGTGGTGATCGGGCTGTTCATCGGCGGGTTGCTGCCCTACCTGTTCGGCGCCATGGGCATGACCGCGGTCGGCCGCGCCGCCGGCTCGGTGGTGGTGGAAGTGCGCCGTCAGTTCCGCGAGATCCCCGGCATCATGGAAGGCACGGCCAAGCCGGAATACGGTAAGGCGGTCGATCTGCTGACCAAGGCGGCGATCCGTGAAATGATCGTGCCCTCGCTGCTGCCGGTGCTGGCCCCGGTGGTGCTCTGGATCGTGGTGGACCTGGTCGGCGGGCGGGTCCACGCCTTCGCCGCCCTCGGTGCCATGCTGCTCGGCACCATCGTCACCGGCATCTTCGTCGCCATCTCCATGACCTCGGGCGGCGGCGCATGGGACAACGCGAAGAAATACATCGAGGAAGGCCACCACGGCGGCAAAGGCTCGGACGCCCACAAGGCGGCGGTGACCGGCGATACGGTGGGTGACCCCTACAAGGACACCGCCGGCCCGGCGGTGAACCCGATGATCAAGATCACCAACATCGTCGCCCTGCTGATGCTGGCGATCCTGGCCGGCTGGCTGCACTGACCCGACGGGCGGCGGCCGCGAGGCCGCCGCCCTGACCCGGAGGCCCCCCATGGATGTCGGCAAAATCCCGATCGGCCACAACCCGCCCGCCGACATCAACGTCGTGGTGGAAATCCCGCAAGGCTCGGCGGTGAAATACGAGGTGGACAAAGCCTCCGGCGCCCTGTTCGTGGACCGGTTCCTGTTCACCGCCACCGCCTACCCCGCCGCCTATGGCTTCATCCCCGGAACCCTGGCCGAGGACGGCGACCCGCTGGACGCGCTGGTGCTGATCCCCTCGCAAGTGGTCCCCGGCGCGGTGGTGCGCGCCCGGCCGATCGGCATGTTACGGATGGAGGACGAAAAGGGACCGGACGAAAAAATCATCTGCGTCCCCCATGACCGCGTCCACCCGCACCACTCGGCGGTGGAATCCATCGACGACCTGCCGCCGATCACCCGCGGCGCCATCGAGCATTTCTTCGAACGCTATAAAGACCTCGAACCCGGCAAATGGGTGAAAGTCACCGGCTGGGCCGACCGTGCCGCGGCGGAAGCCACCATCGCCGCGGCGATCTCGGCGGCGAAGCCGAAAGGGTAGGGAAGGCCAGGGGGCACTGCCCCCTGGAGCCCCGCCAGGGGGATGGCCCCCTGGACCGCCATGAGTTTTGGTTCGGAATGGGCGGGGTGGGGGATTCAGTGGGGCAGCGCCCCCTGGCTTTTCTACCCCTCCAGCCGCACCCGCCGCGTCAGCCGCAGCGGCGTGCCGGGGGCGG
>JAKBCO010000215.1 GCA_021807785.1 Pseudomonadota bacterium | reverse complement strand
AACTGGGTGACGGGGCGGGGCGGCATGGCGGGGTGGGCGGGTCCTGGGTTGTTGAGACAGAGAATATACCCCGAACGACCAAAGGTGTCAACCTGTTTTTTCTTCTATATGGACTTTATTCGTTTCCCCTCCCCCACAAAGCCCCCCTACCCCAGCGCCGCCGCCACCCAGGCCGCCCAGGCCAGCGCCGCCGCGTCGGTCGCCGCCACCACCTGCACCGCCAGCGGCAGCCCGCGCGGCCCGCAGCCCGCCGGCACGCTGACACAGGGCACTCCCAGGCTGGTCCAGATGAAGTTGAAGGCCGGATCGCCAGTCCAGCCCAGCCCCTCCGGCGCCTCGCCCGGGGCGGCGGGGGTCAGCAGGCAGTCCAGCCCCTCCAGCGCCGCCGGGAAGGCGGTTCGGGCGGCGGCGAAGGCGGCGTAGGCGCCCGCAACCGCCGCCTCGTCCTGGGCCAGGCCGAAGCCGAGCCGCTCGTGCAACTCCTCGCTGATCCCCGCGCGCGCTTCCGCGAGCTCCCAGCTCAGCGCGTGCGCGCTCTCGCGGTTCATCACGATCGGATGGGCGGACTCCAGCGCGGCACACGGCGCCGGCAGGTCGCGCGCCACGACGGCGGCGCCGGCGCGGGCCAGATCGGCGGCGACCCGGTCCAGCAGCACCGCCGTCTCCGGCGCCGCCGCCGGCCAGGACGAGGTGCGGCAGAACCCGATCCGCGGCGCGCGTTCGGCCCGGCGCTCGGGATCGCCGAGGTCGCGCCCGGACACCGAAGCGGCCAGCAGCGCGCAGCCGGCCACGTCGCGGGCGAAGACGCCGACCGTGTCCAGGCTGTCGGCCATCGGCTTCATGCCGGCGCGGTTGATCAAGCCGAAACTTGGCTTGAAGCCCACCACCCCGCAGAAGGCCGCCGGGCGGATCACGCTGCCCGCGGTCTGGCTGCCGAAGGCGAGCGGAAAGAACCCCGCCGCCACCCCGGCCGCCGAGCCGGAGGAGGAGCCGCCCGGCGTATGCGCCGGATTGTGCGGGTTGGTGGTGGGGCCGGGCTTGCGGGTGGCGAATTCGGTGGTCACCGTCTTGCCCATCACCACCGCACCGGCCGCCCGCGCCCGCGCCACCGCGGCCGCGTCGGCGCGCGGACGCCAGCCCGCCCAGATCGGCGAGCCATAGGCGGTGGGCAGGTCGGCGGTGTCGAACAGGTCCTTCACCCCCACCGGCAGCCCGTGCAACGGCCCCGGCGCGGGCTTCGCGGCGCGCGCCGCGGCGGCGTCGAACCAGGCGAAGGCGCGCACCGCCTCCTCGCGCGCGGCGATGCGGGCGAGGCAGGCCTCGCGCAGGGCCTCCGGGGAGAGCGTGCCGGCGCGGATGCGCGCGGCGGCGGCGGTGGCGGGAAGATCGGCGGGATCCATGGCGGGCGCTCCGAGGCGGTGCGAAAGGCTACGCCAGCGGCTCCGGCGCCGCGAGCTCGGCCGCCAGGGCGGCGGCGGTCCGGCCCAGCAGCGGGTGCATCCAGCCCGGCGCCACCTCGGCCAGCGGGGCCATCACGAAGCCGCGCAGATGCGCGCGCGGATGCGGCAGCACCGGATCCGGCGCCGCCCGCACCAGCCCGCCGATGGCGATCAGGTCCAGATCGAGCGGGCGGGCCGCGTTCGCCGCCCCGGGCCGCACCCGCCCCGCCGCCGCTTCCAGCACGTGCAGGGCGGCCAGCAGCGCCGCCGGGTCGGCCGCCCCGGCCAGGCGGGCCACCGCGTTGATGTACCACGGCTGATCGGAGGGCGGATCCGGCGGCGTGCGGTACCAGCGCGAGAGCGCGACCAGCCGCAGCCCCGGCAGCGCGTCCAGCGCGGCGGCGGCGGCGCGGCAGGTTTCGAGCGGCGCCCGCCCGTCCGGCCCCGGCAGATTGGCCCCCAGCGCGACCAGGATCGGCCCGGGTTTCACTTTGCCCGCGATGATGGGATGATCCGGCCCATCGCAGAAGGAGAATCCCACATGACGTTCCGGCCCAATGAGCGCGTAGCCCTGTTCATCGACGGCGCGAATCTCTATTCCGCCTCCCGCAATCTCGGCTTCGACGTCGATTACCGCAATATGCTGGAATACTTCCGCCGCCAGGCCAACGTGATCCGGGCCTATTACTACTCGGCGCTGCTGGAGACCGAGGATTACTCGCCGCTCAAGCCGCTGACCGACTGGCTGGCCTATAACGGCTATTCCCTGGTCACCAAGGCGGCCCGCGAATACACCGACGCCACCGGCCGCCGCCGCGTGCGCGGCAATATGGAGGTGGAGATCGCGGTCGATATGCTCGATCTCGCGCCGCATCTGGATCACGCGGTGCTGTTCAGCGGCGATGCCGATTTCCGCCGGCTGGTGGAGGCGGTGCAGCGGCGCGGGGTGCGGGTTTCCGTGGTGTCGTCGATCCGCACCACGCCGCCGATGATCGCCGACGAGCTGCGCCGGCAGGCCGATCATTTCCTCGATCTCGGCGAGATCGGCGCCGAGTTCACCCGCCGGCAGACCGAGCCGCGCCCGCCGCGCCCGATCCGCCCGACCGGGGGCGAGGTGCTCCACGAGAACCACGACGCGGCGTGACCACCGAGCCGGCCCCGGTTCCGGGGCGGGACTGCGCGCTGTGCCCGCGGCTGGTGGCGTTCCGCGCCGCCAACCGCACAGCCGAGCCCGCCTGGTGGAACGCCCCGGTGCCCAGCTTCGGCGCGGCGGAGGCGGCACTGCTGGTGGTGGGGCTGGCGCCGGGGCTGCGCGGGGCCAACCGCACCGGCCGGCCCTTCACCGGCGATTTCGCCGGGGTGCTGCTCTATGAAACCCTGCTGCGCCACGGCTTCGCCGCCGGCGGCTACGGCGCCGCGGCGGCCGACGGGCTGGCGCTGCGCGACGCGCGGGTGACCAACGCGGTGCGCTGCGTGCCGCCGGAGAACCGCCCGCTGCCGGCGGAGGAGCGGGCGTGCCTGGGCTTCCTGCGCGCCGAGCTGGCGGCGATGCCGCGCCTTCGGGCGGTGCTGGCGCTGGGGGGGCTCGCCCACCGGGCGGTGCTGCGCGCCTGGGGGGTGCGCCAAGCGGCGGCGCCGTTCGCGCATGGGGCGGTGCATGAGCTCGCGGGGCGGCCGGCGCTGGCCGACAGCTATCATGTTTCTCGATACAATACGAATACCGGGCGGCTGACGGCGAGCATGTTCGATGCGGTGGTAGGCGGGCTGCGGGCGCGGCTTGGGGGGGTGTGACGCGCGGGGGGTTGATATGTGGAATGGATATCGTATATGGAAGTTCATGCGCACCCTCATCGACCTCCCCGACGAAGCACTCGGCCGGCTCACCGAACTCGGCCAGCAGCGCCATACGTCGCGCGTCGCGGTGATCCGGGAGGCGGTGGCGCTGTACCTCGCCACCCACCGCCCGACCCCGCCGGACGCCGCCTTCGGCGCCTGGGGCGCGGGCGAGGACGGGCTCGCCTACCAGGAGCGGGTCCGCGCCGAGTGGTAAAGGCCCTGTTCGATACCAACATCCTCATCGACTACCTGCGCGGCCTGCCGCAGGCCCGTGCCGAGCTCGATCGGTTTTCCGACCCCGCCATCAGCATCGTCACCTGGATGGAAGTGCTGGTGGGCGCCCCCGAGGGCAGCGAACCCGTCACCCGCGGCTGGCTCGACCGCTTCGCGATCGTGCCGCTCGACGCGGCGGTGGCGGAGCGGGCGGTGGCGCTGCGCCGCGCGCGCCGTCTCAAGCTGCCGGATGCGATCGTGCTCGCTTCGGCCGAGCTCGGCGCGCGGCTGCTGGTCACCCGCGATGCCCGCGCCTTCCCCGCCGACGATCCGGGCGTGCGCATCCCCTACCAGGTATGATCCCCCGCCTTGACACCCCTCCCCGCGGCCTGTTTCTGCGCCGCGCATCATCGGACGGATCCTGCCATGCACGCCTATCGAACCCATAGCTGCGGCGCCCTGCGCGCCGCCGATGCCGGCGCCACCGCGCGCCTGTCCGGCTGGGTCCATGCGCGGCGCGACCATGGCGGGCTGCTGTTCCTCGATGTGCGCGACCATTACGGCATCACCCAATGCGTGTTCGCCGCCGGCAGCCCCGCCTTCGCCGCCGCCGAAGCGGTGCGGGTGGAATCCGTCATCACCGTCACCGGCCAGGTGGTGCCGCGCGCGGACGGCACGGTGAACCCGAAACTGCCCACCGGGGCGGTGGAGCTGCGCGCGGACGCGCTGGTGGTGCAGTCGGCGGCCGAGACCCTGCCGTTCCAGGTTGCCGGCGAGGAGAAATATCCCGAGGAGCTGCGCCTGACCTACCGCTTCGTCGATCTTCGGCGCGAGAAGCTGCATCGCAACATCGTGCTGCGCGCGGGCGTCATCGCCTCCATCCGCCGGCGCATGATCGAGGCCGGGTTCACCGAGTTCACCACCCCGATCCTGACCGCCTCCTCGCCCGAGGGGGCGCGCGACTTCCTGGTGCCGGCGCGGCTGCACCCGGGCAAGTTCTACGCGCTGCCGCAGGCGCCGCAGCAGTTCAAGCAGCTGCTGATGGTGGCCGGGTTCGACCGGTATTTCCAGATCGCGCCCTGCTTCCGCGACGAGGCCTCGCGCGCCGACCGCTCCCCGGGTGAATTCTATCAGCTCGATTTCGAGATGAGCTTCGTCACCCAGGAGGACGTGTTTGCCACCATCGAGCCGGTCATCGGCGGCGTGTTCGCCGAGTTCGCCGCCGGGCGCGCGGTGGACGCGGCACCGTTCCGGCGCATCCCCTATGCCGAGGCGCTGGCCAGCTATGGCACCGACAAGCCGGACCTGCGCAATCCGCTGCGCATCCATGACGTGACCGCGGCGTTTGCCGATTCGGGCTTCGGGTTGTTCGCCCGCATCGCCGCCGCCGGCGGGGTGGTGCGCGCGATCCCGGCACCGGGCGCGGGCGGCCATCCGCGCAGCTTCTTCGACAAGCTCAACGCCTGGGCGCGGGAGGAAGGGGCCGGCGGGCTCGGCTATATCACCTATGACGCCGAGGGGGCGAAAGGCCCGATCGCGCGCAACCTGGAACCCGCGCGCGCGGCGGCGATCCGCGCCACCTGCGGCCTCGGCCCTGGCGATGCGGTCTTCTTCGTGGCCGGAAAACCCGACGAGATCTGGAAATTCGCCGGGCTCGTGCGCAGCCGTCTCGGCGCCGAGCTCGGGCTCGCCGAGCAGGGCGCGTTCCGGTTCTGCTGGATCACCGATTTCCCGATGTATGAGCGCAACGAGGAGACCGGGCAGATCGATTTCTCCCACAACCCGTTCTCGATGCCCCAGGGCGGGCTGGAGGCGCTGGAGACGCAGGACCCGCTGGCGATCAAGGCGTTCCAGTACGACATCGTCTGCAACGGGGTGGAGCTGTCCTCGGGGGCGATCCGCAACCATCGGCCCGACATCATGCTGAAGGCGTTCGCCATCGCCGGCTATCCGGAAGCCGAGGTGGAAGCGCGGTTCGGGGGCATGTTGAACGCGTTCCGCTACGGCGCGCCGCCGCATGGCGGTTCGGCGCCGGGGATCGACCGGATCGTCATGCTGCTGGCCGAGGAGCCGAACATCCGCGAGGTGATCGCCTTCCCGCTGGACCAGCAGGGGCGGGATTTGATGATGGGGGCGCC
>JAKBCO010000214.1 GCA_021807785.1 Pseudomonadota bacterium | reverse complement strand
TGCCGGTGAGCGGGGCGAAGACGTCCGAGGCCGCCTTGACGGATTCCACCACCGAGCAGGCCTCCCCGGCTTCCACCACCCGGTCGAGCTCGGGCAGTTCGACGAAGACCAGATCGCCCAGCGCCTCTTGCGCGTGATCGGTGATGCCGATGGTGGCGATGTCGCCGTCGAGGCGCACCCATTCGTGGTCGCGCGAGTAGCGGATGTCGGGGCTGGGCATGGCGGGCTCCTTGGGCAGGCTCTTGGCGGGATCAGGCGTAGCGATGGGGGACGAAGGGCAGAGGGGTGACGCGGGCGGGGACCGGCGTGCCGCGCAGGCCGAGGGCGACCGCGGTGCCGGGGGCGGCCAGGGCGGCGGGCAAGTAGCCCATGGCGATGGGGGCCCCGAGGCTGGGGGAATGGAGGCCGGAGGTGACGGTGCCGACCGCTTGGCCGGACGGGTCCAGGATCGGCGCGCCGGCGCGCACCGGGGCGCGGCCCTCGGGGCGGAGGCCGACGCGGTGGCGGGCGGGGCCGGTTTGCAACAGCTCGCGCAGCCGCGCCCCGCCCGGGAAGTCCCAGGCTGCGCGGCGGCGCTTGCCGATGGTCCAGCCGAGGCCGGCCGCGATCACGTCGGTGCTGGCGTCGATATCGGCGCCGTGCAGGCAGAGACCGGCCTCGAGGCGCAGTGAGTCGCGGGCCCCGAGCCCGGCCGGGGCGACCTCCGGCTCCGCGAGCAGCGCGTCGGCGACGGCGACGGCGGCGGCGGCCGGGATGGAGAGTTCGAACCCGTCTTCGCCGGTGTAGCCGGAGCGGGCGATCAGCGCCTCGGTGTCGAGGAGGGGGAAGTGGCCGATGCCCTGGAACGGCAGTGCCACCGCCGCGGCGCAGAGCCGGGCGAGGGCGGCGGCGGCGCGCGGCCCCTGCAGGGCGAGCAGGGCGCGGTCGGGAAGCGGGGAGAGGGTGACGCCCTCGGGCAGGGCTGCGGCGATATGGGCGAAATCGCCGGCCTTGTTGGCGGCGTTGACCACCAGCAGCAGCCGGTCGGGGGCGAGGGCGGCGGCCATCAGGTCGTCGATGATGCCGCCCGCCTCGTTGGTGAGCAGGGTGTAGCGCTGCCGGCCAGGGGCGAGGCCGGCGATGTCGCCGGTGACCAGGGCTTCGAGCGCCGCCGCCGCGCCGGCCCCGGCGAGGATCGCCTGCCCCATATGCGAGACGTCGAACAGGGCGGCGGCCGCGCGGCAGTGGAGGTGCTCGGCCAGGACGCCGCCGCGGCAGCGCGCGGCCAGCGCGCCTTCGGGGGCGTATTGCACGGGCAGGGCGTAGCCGGCGAAGGCGACCATGCGCCCACCATGCGCGCGGTGCCAAGCGTCGAGCGGGAGCGGGATGGGCTGGGTCACGCGAAACTCCGTCGGCGGGTCTTCCGCCGGGCCCATGCCCGTGCGGTTGACCCCCCTCTGTCGCGTGACCTGAGAGATTCGGACCCTTGGGTCCTTACTCCGTCGGTGCGGGCGGGATGGCCCGGCTTTCCAGAGGTCCCGAGTCCGGCGCGGTCCTTTTGCCTGAGCGTTTCCGGGGGCCGGTTGCGCCTTCGGCGGCGGGGGAGATCCCCGCTCTCTCCCGCGCCGGGGGGCGGGACGGCTTGGTTATGGGGGATTCGGCTTGGGCGGGCAAGCGGAATGTCGGCCGGCGGCGACGGTGCCGAAGGCTTGATCGGCGGTCCTGGGTCCCCACATCTTAGGAACATAAAGTGAACGACGGCCTTGATGGCGCGCGCCGAAAGCGGGCAGGGGGCGCGGGACTTGCCGGCATCGGGCGCCGGGCGGATAGGCGGGGCCACCATGCCGCCCGCGCCCGCCCTGATCCTCGCCGGCCCGACCGCGAGCGGCAAATCCGCCCTCGCCCTGGCGCTGGCCGCGCGCCTGCCGGGCACGATCATCAACGCCGATGCGATGCAGCTCTATCGCGAGCTCCGCATCCTGACCGCGCGGCCGACGCCCGAGGACGAGGCTGCGGTCCCGCACGCGCTTTATGGCGTGCGCGACGCCGCCCTGCCTGCCAGCGCTGCCTGGTGGCGCGGCGCCGCACTGGCGGAGATGGCGGCGGCGCGGCCGGCCGGCCGGGTGCCGATCCTGTGCGGCGGGTCGGGTCTCTATCTGCACGCGCTGACCCACGGGATGTCGGCGATCCCGGACCCGGGGCCGGTGGCGCGCGCCGAGGCCCGGGCGCTGCTGGCGGCACTCGGTCCGGCCGGGCTGCACGCCAGGCTGGCGGCGGTCGATCCCGTCACCGCGGCGGGGCTGCGCCCGAGCGACGGCCAGCGCCTCGCCCGCGCCTGGGAAGTCTGGCGCGGCACTGGGCTGGGGCTGGTCGGCTGGCGCGCGCGCGGCCCCGGCGCCCCGCCGGAGGGCTGGGCCTTCGCCGCGATCGTGCTCGACCCGCCGCGCGCGGCGTTGCGCGAGGCCGCCGCCGCCCGCTTCGCGGCCATGCTGGGTGCGGGCGCGCTGGCGGAGGCGCGGGCGCTGCTCGCGCTCGGCCTCGATCCCGCGGTCCCGGCGTTGCGCGCGCATGGGGTTCCGGAACTGGCGGCGCATCTGCGCGGCGAGATCGGGCTGGCCGAGGCCGCGGCGCGCGCGGTGGCCGCGACCGGGCGCTACGTGAAGCGCCAGGCGACCTGGCTGCGCCACCACGCGCTGGCTCCGGAGGCGCGCACGCATAGGATATATGCGCGAATCACAGATCAGACGCAATTTTCGGAAAGATTACCCGCGGCAATCGAACAGTTTCTGTGCGCGTCGGCTTGACGCAACGCAACATGGGCTTTATGCGTGCGGACCCGCCGCAACCGGCGGAGCAGCCACGGAGAGACGCGATGCAAGCCGCCACCGCCCCCCCCGAACCCTTGCAGTCCGGCGCGGAGGTCCTTCTGCGCGCGCTCAAGGACCAGGGCGTGGAGGTCGTGTTCGGCTACCCCGGCGGTGCCGTGCTGCCCATCTATGACGCGATCTTCAACCAGAACGCGATCCGCCACATCCTGGTCCGCCACGAGCAGGCCGCGGTCCACGCCGCCGAGGGCTACGCGCGCTCCACCGGCAAGGTGGGGGTGGTGCTGGTGACCTCCGGTCCCGGTGCCACCAACGCCGTCACCGGGCTGCTGGACGCGCTGATGGATTCCGTGCCGGTGGTCTGCCTGACCGGGCAGGTGCCCACCCATCTGATCGGCAACGATGCCTTCCAGGAGGCCGACACCACCGGCATCACCCGCCCCGCCACCAAGCACAACTACCTGGTCAAGCAGTCCGGGGATCTGGCGCGCGTGGTGCATGAGGCGTTCTATGTGGCGAGCCACGGTCGCCCCGGGCCGGTGGTGATCGACCTGCCGAAGGACATCCTGATCGGCAAGGCGCCTTATGTCGGTCCGGTGGACACGCATCGCAGCTATCGCCCGCGCACCGAGCCCGATCCGGCGCAGATCGCGCGCGCGGTGGCGCTGCTTAAGGGAGCGAAGCGACCGGTGATATATACCGGCGGCGGCGTGGTGAATGCTGGACCGGAGGCCGCGGCGGCACTGACCCGCTTCGCGCGCATGAGCGGATTTCCCTGCACCAACACCCTGATGGGGCTGGGCGCGTTTCCCGCGTCCGACCCGCAGTTCCTGGGCATGTTGGGGATGCACGGGACGTACGAAGCCAATCTGGCGATGCACGGCGCGGACGTGTTGCTGGCGATCGGCGCGCGGTTCGATGACCGGGTGACCGGGCGGCTCAATGCTTTCTGCCCCGACGCGAAGAAGATCCATATCGATATCGACCCGTCCAGCATCAACAAGACGGTGCCGGTGGATGTGGCGATCATCGGCGATGCCGGCCGCGCGATCGCGGCGCTGGAAGCGGCGTGGGAAGAGGACGCTACGGTGCCTGACCGCGCCGCGCTTGCCGTCTGGTGGCGGCAGATCGACGAATGGCGCGCAAGACAGAGCCTGCGCTTCACCCAGGACACCGCGCCCGGGGCGATCATCAAGCCGCAATACGCGATCCGCCGGCTGTGGGAACTCACGCAGGAGCACTCGCGGGATGTTTTCATCACCACCGAGGTCGGCCAGCACCAGATGTGGGCTGCGCAGCATTTCGGCTTCGAGCGGCCGAATCGCTGGATGACCTCGGGCGGGCTGGGGACGATGGGCTACGGACTGCCGGCAGCGATGGGGGTGCAGATCGCCCATCCCGAGGCGCTGGTGATCGATATCGCTGGCGAGGCATCCATCCTGATGAACATCCAGGAGATGGGCACGCTGGCGCAGTACCGGCTGCCGGTGAAAGTGTTTATCCTGAACAATCAGTATATGGGCATGATCCGGCAGTGGCAGGAGCTGCTGCACGGGTCGCGGTATTCCGAAAGCTACTCGAACGCGCTGCCGGATTTCGTGAAGCTGGCGGAGAGTTTCCATGCCACCGGGCTGCGGGCGGAGAATTACGGCCAGCTCGATGACGTGATCCGCGCCATGCTCGCCTCCGACCGCGCGGTGATCGCCGATATCGCGGTCGATCCAAAGGAGAACTGCTTCCCGATGATCCCGTCCGGAGCGGCGCATAACGAGATGATCCTGGGCGCGGAGGGCGAAGGCGAAGCGCGTGGGATCACCGATGAAGGCCTGGTGCTGGTATGATCGTGTCCCGAAATCACCTCTCCCGCGCGGCGGGTGAGGTAACGGGAGGGCGGTAACCCATGCCGGGACCCGACAACAACCATCACCGCTCGGCCATCATCGCCGTGCTGGTGGACAATGAATCCGGCGTGCTGGCGCGCGTGATCGGCCTGTTTTCCGGCCGCGGCTACAACATCGACAGCCTGACCGTGGCGCCGGTGGACGAGGCGGGACGGCAGTCGCGCATCACCGTCGTCACCTCGGGCACCGAGATGGTGATCGAGCAGATCAAGGCCCAGCTCGGCCGGCTGGTGCCGGTGCATCGGGTGGCCGACCTGACCCGCGAGGGCCCGCACGTGGCGCGCGAGATGGCGCTGGTGAAGGTGCTGGGGCGCGGCGAGACGCGCGTCGAGGCGCTGCGCATCGCCGAGACCTTCCGTGCGCGGGTGGTCGATACCACGATCGAAAGCTTTGTCTTCGAGCTGACCGGTGCCACCGAGAAGATCGACGCCTTCGTCACCCTGATGCGCCCGCTGGGGCTGGCCGAGGTTTCCCGCACCGGGATTGCCGCGATCGCACGCGGCGAACGGACCATCTGACATCCATCCAACCGAAGGACTTGCGACCATGCGTGTCTATTACGATCGCGACGCCGACGTGAACCTCATCAAGGGCAAGCGCGTCGCCATCATCGGCTACGGTTCCCAGGGCCACGCCCATGCCAACAACCTCAAGGACAGCGGCGTAAAGGACCTCGCCGTCGGCCTGCGTGCCGGCTCGGCGGGCGTCGCCAAGGCCGAGGCCGCCGGCCTCAAGGTGATGGACCCGGCCGAGTGCGCCAAATGGGCCGACGTGGTGATGGTGCTGACCCCCGACGAGGGGCAGGGCGACCTCTACCGCGAGAAGCTCGGCCCCAACATGAAGCCGGGTGCCGCGCTCGCCTTCGCGCACGGGCTGAACGTGCATTTCAATCTGCTCGACCCGCGCCCCGATATCGACGTGTTCATGATCGCCCCGAAGGGGCCCGGCCATACCGTG
>JAKBCO010000213.1 GCA_021807785.1 Pseudomonadota bacterium | reverse complement strand
GCGTTCGGCGAGTTTGGCTACGACTTCGGAGAGATTGATCGTGCCGATGGCGGCCTTCGGCAGCGCATCCAGCACCGCCGAGGCGTCCAGCACGATGGAGGGATCAGTCACGCGCCGCTTCGGCCCGGCGGTCGGCGATCAGCGCGTCCGACAGTGCCGCCTCCCCCAGATAGGGACGCACCAGGGCCTGCGCGCGCTGCGCCGCGCGGCGCAGCGACCGCACCCGCAGCTCGCCGTCGCGGATGTCCAGCCCCACGCTTTCACCGGGATTCAGCGCCAGTGCGCGACGGAATTCGGCGGGGATGACGAGGCGCCCGCCTTCAGCGACCCTGGCACGCTGCGCTGTCATGTCCGACCCTCTTGTCGTTCCATGCATGGCAATTTACGACCCGGCGGATCGGATTGCCATAGCCGACAAGATATGGCCGGGAACAGGAAACCTCCATGGACGACGATTTCCGCCGCGCCGCGCTGGACTATCACCGCCTGCCGCGGCCCGGGAAACTCAGCGTCGAACCCACCAAGCGCATGGCCAGCCAGCGCGACCTGGCGCTGGCCTATTCCCCCGGCGTGGCGGCGGCGTGCCTGGAAATCGCCGCCGACCCCGCGACGGCGCATGACTACACCGGCCGCGGCAACCTGGTGGCGGTGATCTCCAACGGTACCGCGGTGCTGGGGCTCGGCAATATCGGCGCGCTGGCGGGCAAGCCGGTGATGGAGGGCAAAGCCGCGCTCTTCAAGAAATTCGCCGGCATCGACGTCTTCGACATCGAGGTGGACGCGGCCGACCCGGACCGGTTCTGCGAGGTGGTCGCGGCCCTGGAACCGAGCTTCGGCGCGATCAATCTCGAGGACATCAAGGCGCCGGAGTGCTTCGAGATCGAATCCCGCCTGCGCGCGCGGATGGGCATCCCGGTGTTCCACGACGACCAGCACGGCACCGCCATCACGGTGGCCGCCGCGGTGACCAACGGGTTGCGCTTGCAGGGCAAGACGCTGGACCGGGTACGGCTGGTCACCTCCGGCGCCGGGGCGGCGGCGCTGGCCTGTGTCGATCTGCTGGTCTCCATGGGGCTGCGGGCGGAGGCGGTGACCCTGACCGACATCGCCGGGGTGGTGCGCGCCGACCGGCCGGGAATGCTGCCCAACATGGCCCGCTACGCGCGCCGAACCGACGCCGCGACCCTGGAGCAGGCGCTGGAAGGGGCGGATGTCTTCCTCGGCCTCTCGGCGCCGCGCGTCTTGCGCCCGGAATGGCTGAGCCGGCTCGCCGACAAGCCGCTGATCCTGGCGCTGGCGAACCCCGACCCCGAGATCGCGCCGGAGGCCGCCCGCGCCGCCCGGCCGGACGCGATCGTCGCCACCGGACGATCGGACTATCCGAACCAGGTCAACAACGTGCTCTGCTTCCCGTTCATCTTCCGCGGCGCCCTGGACGCCGGGGCCGCCACCATCAACCGGGCGATGGAGATCGCGGCGGTGGAGGCGATCGCGGGGCTCGCGCGGATGGAGGCGTCCGAAGTGGTGGCGGCGGCCTATGGCGGGGCGGCGCCGGTGTTCGGTCCCGACTACATCATCCCGAAGCCCTTCGACCCGCGGCTGATCCTGGAAGTGGCGCCGGCGGTGGCGCGGGCGGCGATGGACTCGGGGGTGGCTCGCCGGCCGGTGCGAGACTTCGATGCCTATCGGCGCGAGCTCGAACGATTCGTGTTCCGCTCAGGGCAGTTCATGCGCCCGGTGTTCGAGGCGGCCCGCAAATCGCCGCAGCGCATCGCCTTCGCCGAGGGGGCGGACGAACGGGTGCTGCGCGCCGCCCAGACCCTGGTGGACGAGCGGATCGCGGTGCCGGTGCTGCTGGGCCGGCGGGCGGTGATCGCCGAGCGGGTGCGGCAGATGGGGCTGCGGCTGGATCTGGGCGGCGCGGTGCGGGTGATCGACCCGACCGAGGATCACGCCCTGTTCGACCGGCTGCTGCCGGAGTACGAACGGCTGGCGTGCCGGCGCGGCACCCCGCCCGAGATCGCGGTGCGGTCGTTGCGCGGACGCGGGGCGGTGGCGGCGGCGATGCTGCTGGCGGCGGACGAGGTGGACGCCGCCCTGGTGGGCGGGCCGGCCAACTGGTGGCGACAGGTGCAATACATCCTGCCGGTGATCCCGCTCTGCGCCGAGGCCAGCCGCGCCTACGCGCTGGCGGCCCTGATCCTGCCCAGCGGTACGCTGTTCCTGTGCGATACGCATATGGTGGTGGACCCGACCGCCGAGCAGATCGCCGAGATGACCCTGCTGGCCGCCGAGGCGGTGGCCGATTTCGGCATCGTGCCGAACGTGGCGCTGCTGTCGCACTCCAATTTCGGCGCCTCGAATTCCGATTCCGCGCGCAAGATGCGCCGCGCGCTGGGGTTGATCCGCGCCCGCGCGCCGGACCTCGCGGTGGACGGGGAGATGAACGCGGAATCGGCACTGGTGGAGACCATCCGCGCCCGCGCGGTGACCGACAGCCGCATCCGCGGCACCGCCAATCTGCTGGTGATGCCGAACCTGGATGCGGCCAACATCGCCTTCACCCTGCTGAAATCGGCCGCCGACGCGCTGCCGGTAGGGCCGATGCTGCTCGGGATGTCGAAGCCGATCCACGTGCTGGTCTCATCGGTGACCGCGCGCGGGATCGTCAATCTCAGCGCCTTCGCGGCGCGCGAGGCGATCGCGCGCCGGCGCTAGCCCGGTCAGACCGTTTCGACCGCGGGGAAATTGAACTCGATGGTGACGCCGTCCGGGTCCTTGAAGAACAGCTGGGTCATGTTCATGCGCGGGAGCACCCGTTCCTCGTAGGAAATCTCGTTGGCGGCGAGGCGGGATTTCATCAGCGGCAGATCGACCGCGTGGAAAGCGATGTGATCCAGCCGGCCGGTGGACGGCGCGCCTTCGAGCTTCGGGTCCTCCGGGCGGTAGCCGATCAGATGCACCACTGGGTCGGCGCCGCAATAGAGCCAGTAGCCCGGGAAGCTCAGCGGGGGGCGGTCGCCGGATTTCAGGCCGACGATGTCCTCGTAGAAATCCTTCGTGCGTTCCAGGTCCTGCACCAGGATCGTGTAGTGGTTGAGTGCGACGGCGGGCATGGTAGTTCCTCCCGTGGGGTGCGGCGGCGTCCGGTCAGGCGGGCGGGGGCTGATCCCCGGATGGCGCGACCGCCAGGTTCTTCCGGAACTCGGCTCGGAACGCCTCCACGCTCAGATAGGCGGGCGGCTCGATCGGGAACGTCAGCAGCCCGTCCTCCTGGCGCGTGAGAGCCACGGGCTCGGGGGTGGGGTTTCTCGGGTCGTTCATGGTTCGGTTCACCGATAGATCCGGCCGGCGAGACCCGCGAGGGTCCGGAGGTGGGGCGCGATGGACGCTACCATCCCACCGTCCTGAAATATGGGCAATGCCCCGGGATTCAAGCTGTCCAGCGTCAGCACGCCGATCACCTTTCCCGACTGCAATCCCTCGCGGGCGGGTTCATAGACCGGATAGCACAGGATCGCCGTGTAGCTCAGGCCGTCCACGCCATTGCGCTGATAGCGCGCGGGCAGGGGGAAGCGCGCGATATCCTCGGGTCCCGCGACCACCGGCCGTCGGGAGGCGTAGCAGCGGCCGGCAATCCCCGCCTGGACCGGGAAGAAGATGTTGACGTCGGGGGAATCAGTCATGCCGATGTTCCAGGCCATGCGGAAGAACCGGTCGCACCACAGCCGGCGCCAGCTGCGTCTGGCAAGCAGCAGGTTCATGCGCACGGCAATTCCGTGCGCGGTAAAGGCCGCCACGATCGGCGCCGCCGCCGCATCCATCGCCAGCGGCGCGATCTCGCGCAGCCGGACCGCCGGCCGCACCCCGGTTGCAAGTGCATCGATCGCCGCGCAGGCAAAGACAACCACCCCAAGACCGAGATACATCCAGACGCCGAGCGACGGCAGCAGCTTCAGCGCCGCCCCGACCGCGTAGGTGGCGGTGGCGATCGCAACCGAACGAAACGCCTGGAACCGCACCGCGAAACGCCCCATCCCCCACCCCGATCAGATCCGGTCCAGCCCGGCGATGCGCGGCGCCACCACGTAGTTGAGCTGCACCAGCAGGATCGCCCCCAGGCTGAGCCAGGTGCTCACCACGCACAGCGCCGCCCCCGCGGCATACAGCGCCTGGGCGATCACGATCCGCCGCTCCACCGCCCGCCGGAGTCCCGCCGGCGCGTCGGGGCGGATCAGCCCGGAATGGCCGGCGCAGCGCCAACTGACCAGCAGCAGTACGCCAAGCAGCAGGATGTTGCCCCAATAGGCCAGCAGCGCCGCCCGTTCGGCGATGAAGCTGGCGATCAGGCCGGTGGAGAACGGCACCAGCGTGACCGCGAACAGGAAGCCGATATGCAGCCACGCCAGTTCGCGGCTGCCGCGCGCCAGGTGATTGAGCTGGGTCTGCTGGCCGATCCAGAAGATGCCGAGCGTGGCGAAGCTCATCAGATAGACCAGGAAACGCGGGGCCAGCGCCGCCAGCGCGCGCCAGAGCGCGACGTCGGAGTGGACGGCGGCAGCGGCCGGCACGCGCAGGTCCAGCACCAGCAGAGTCATGGCGACGGCGAACACCCCGTCGCTGAGGGCGGCGAGGCGTTCGACGCTGTGGCCGGCGATGCGGTTATAGGTCTCGGGCATGGCCACGCAGGGTAGGGCCCGGCGGGTGGGTCAGGCCAGCCGCATCAGCACCGCCTCGGTCACCACCCGCGGGGCCGCGTCGAATACCCGGGCGAGCGACAGCGCCGCCGGATCGGGCCGGTTGCGCCCCTGTTCCCAGTTGCGCAGCGTGTCGGGATCGATCCCGAGCAGGGCGGCGAATTCGCGCTGCGACAGGCGGTGGCGGGCACGGATGGCGGCGATCTCGGCATCGTCGCGCGGGCGGGCGCGCGCGGCGATGACGCCGAGCGCAGCCAGATCGCGCGCCAGCGCCGGGATGTCGGCGTCCTCGGCGATGGCGGTGACGGCGATGCCGCTTTCGGCCAGCCGGGTGATGACGGCGTGCGCGGCCTGCAACGAAAGTCCGGCGGCGCGCAGCCGGCCCACGACCGAAACGCGGCTACGATCGAACCCCTCCGCCGGCCGCAGCACCAGCGCGACGGCGGCGCCGGAAAACGAGGGGGGCGGGGCTGCGTCCCGGACCGGCACCCGAGCTGCGAGTCGCGCCTTCAATGCGGAGTTCATCGACATCCAAAGCCTCCATCGCCCATTCGGCCAGGCCGCGCAGCCGCGCGACCCCCAGGCTGCCCGGCCCGGCGCCCTGCACATGCAGGCCGCAGATCCAGGCTCGGCCCTCGGCGAAGCGCACATAGGCGAGCAATTCGAGCGCGCGGTCACCGTCAGCCAGACACACATGGACCAGATCGCCCGGCGCGATTTCGGGAATCTCGGTCAGCGTCCAGGCCATGGGCGGAACCGGGGAAGGGCGCGGCCGACATTCGGGCCGAGGCGCTCAAGAAAGGTGAACGCCGCCGGCTGGCTCTACTTATACGCGAACCGCGTATGGGGTGCCAAGCGTCATCCGCCGCCGATCTTTGGAATCAGCACGATCTCCGCGCCCTCCGGCAACGGCGCCGCATAGGCATCCTGGTAGATCACCCCGTCGATGGCGACCGCCATCCCTTCCTCGATATGCGCGCCCAGCCCGGGGAACCGCGCGTCGA
>JAKBCO010000212.1 GCA_021807785.1 Pseudomonadota bacterium | reverse complement strand
CGGTGCGCGGCCCCGGCCGGCGCGCTTCCTGCGCTGCCGAGGCTTCGATGGTGGCGCGTTTCTCCTTCACCACCCGGAACGGCGGCAGCGGCGCCGCGCCCAAGCCGAGTGCGGCACAGGTCTCAGGCCATAGCCGTGCGGCCAGTTCCTCCGCCGGCGCGTCGATCAGCCGCTGTGCCGCGCTGACGGTGACCGAGACATGGCCGGGCTTGACGAACACCCAGTCCGCTGCCCCACCGATCAACCCGACGAACGGCGGTGCGCCGGCGGGCGCCTCCTGCCGGTAGTGCAGATTGAGGATCGGGGCGAACGCATCCGGCACCGCGAGCCCCGGCAGCAGGTCTCCGGCCACCCAGGCCGGCAGCGCCATCACCACCGCGTCATCGGCGCCGAGCGGGACCGCGCCCCCGGTCCCGCGCAGCGCCGTGACCCGGCCGTCCGCGATCTCCAGCCCGGCGATGCGCCAGCCGGTGCGCGGCGCGGCGCCACGGGCTTTCAGGAACGCCACCGCCGGGTCGATCAGGCTGGCCCCCAGGGGGCCGCGCGGCAGCAGCGGCCGGCACGCCACCCCGCCGGCGAGCAAGGTCTCGCGCAGTACCGCGCCCAGCAGGCGGGCGAGACCGATATCCGGCGCCGTGTTGAGGGCGGCCACCGCGAGCGGGGCGACCAGCCGGTGATACAGCGGATCATGCGGCAGGGCGGCGGCGACGCTGCGGTCATCCCGCACCCAGGCCAGGCGCGCCAGGCGAAGATGGGCCAGCACCCCGGCGCCGGGCACCCGCCGCGCCGGGTCCAGCACCCACCAGCCGATCCGGCCCGCGTTGGGACGCAGCGTCCAGCGTGCGCCGGTGGCGAGATCGAGGAACGGAAATGCGGCCGGGGCAGCCCGCAAGCTGGCCTCGGCGCCGATCGCCGCCAGATAGGCGGTCGCCGCGCGGTTGCCGGAAAGCAGCAAGTGGTTGCCGTTATCGACCACCAGGTCGAGATCGCGATCGTGATACGAGCGGCAGCGCCCGCCGGCGGCGGGGCTGGCTTCATAAACCGCGACCCGCCGCCCGGCCGCGGTGAGAAACACTGCGGCGGCGAGGCCGGCGAGGCCGGCGCCGAGGACATGGACGGTGGCGGGGTCGGGCATGGGCGGCGGGGTGCTAGCCCGGATTTCGCGCCCGGGCCAGGGTGGGGCGGCATCTTCGCCGCCGTCTCGCCTTGCCCGCGCGGTCGGGCCGTTTTATGCAGGCCGCCATGCGCATCCTTCCCTTGCTCGCCCTCGCCGCCGTCGCGATCGCCTCCCCTGCCCTCGCCGCGAAACCCGCCGCCGCGCCGATCGAACTCGGCGCCTTCGGCAAATGGGTCGCCGCCACCCATGGCGTCGGCGGCGGGCGCATCTGCTATGCCTTCACCCGCACCAACGGGCAGGACCCGATCACCGGCAGCGGCCCGGTCCTGAGCGTCACCGACCGCGCGACCGGGCGCAACCAGGTGGCGATCAGCGCCGGCCCGCTCTACCCCAAGGGCGCCGGGGCGGAGGTCACGGTGGGCAGCGTCAGCCTCGATTTCTACACCGCGGGCCATGACGCCTTCGCCCGCGACGGCCACGCGACCGTCGTCGCCTTCGAGCGCGGCGCGATGGCGGTGCTGCACCCGCCGGGAAAGGCGCGGCCGATCAGCTTCAGCCTGGCCGGGTTCTCCGCCGCCCACGCCGCCATCCGCAAGGCCTGCCCGGCCAAGTGACCGCCGCGCCGGACGCGCTGACCGAGGCCGAGCGGACCCGCATCCTCGCCAAATCCGCGCGCTTCGACCCGCCGGCGGCGACGCTGGCGGATGGCCGCCGCGATGTCGTCGGCCTGTCGCGCGACGAGCTCGCCGCCGAGCTCGCCGCCATCGGCGAGGCGCCGTTCCGCGCCCGCCAGGTCTGGCACTGGATCTATCACCAGGGGGCCACCGACTTCGCGGCCATGAGCAGCATCGCCCGGCCGACGCGCGAGAAGCTGGCCGAACGCTTCGTGATCGGCCGCCCCGAGGCCGCGACGGTGCAGACCGCGGCCGACGACACCCGCAAATGGCTGTTCCGCTTCCGCGACGGGCAGGAAGCCGAGACGGTCTATATCCCCGATCCGGTCGAGGATCGCGGCGCGGTCTGCCTGTCCTCGCAGGTGGGCTGCACCCTCGCCTGCCGGTTCTGCCACACCGGCACCCAGATTCTGACCCGCAACCTGGGCGCGGCCGAGATCGTCGGCCAGTTCATGGCCGCCCGCGACGCCTATGGCGAATGGCCCAGCCCGAAGGGCGAGACCCCGCGGCTGCTCTCGACCATCGTGCTGATGGGGATGGGCGAGCCGCTCTACAACTACGCCAACGTCGCCAAGGCGATGACGATCGTGATGGACAACGAAGGCATCGCCCTGTCGCGACGGCGGATCACCTTGTCCACCTCCGGCGTGGTGCCGATGATGGACCGCGCGGGGGCCGAGCTCGGGGTCAATCTCGCGGTTTCGCTGCACGCGGTGCGCGACGACCTTCGCGACGAGCTGGTGCCACTCAACCGCAAATATCCCATCGCCGAGCTGATCGCCGCCTGCCGGCGCTATCCGGCAGCCTCCAACGCGCGGCGGATCACCTTCGAATACGTGATGCTGAGGGGGGTGAACGATTCGCCGGCGGATGCGCGCGAGCTGGTGCGGCTGATCGCGGGGCTGCCGGCGAAGGTGAACCTGATCCCGTTCAACCCCTGGCCGGGGTCGGCGTACGAGACGTCCTCGGCGGCGGCGATCGCGCGGTTTTCCGAGATCGTGATGGCGGCGGGGTTTTCCGCCCCGGTGCGGACGCCGCGCGGGCGGGAGATTCTGGCGGCGTGCGGGCAGCTGCGGAGCGCGGTCGGGGCGCGGGCGGGTTCGTAGTCCGTTAACACACGCATGGGCATGATCGTCCGGGACTCTCCGGATCGCGATGCCCCTCCCTGCCCTGCCCGCCCCACCCGCCGCCGACCCGCCCCCCTCCGCGCGCGCCCTGCTCGCGGTGCTGCGCCGGCGGCTCGCGGTCTTCCTCGCCTGCGCGGCGCTGATCCCCACCCTGGCCGCTCTCGCCCTGCATAAGCTGCCGCATCGCTACACCGCCTCCGGCACGCTGATCTACGAACCCGCCGCCTTCAAGCCGCGCGAGCTGCAAAGCATCCTCCGCGCCGGGCGCATCACCCGCGCGGTGATGGCCAGCCAGGCGGCCGTGCTCTCCGGGCTGCGGCTGATCGAGCCGATGGCCGAGCGACTGCACCTGTTCCACGACCCCGAGTTCAACCCGGCGCTGCGCCGCCCCGGCCACCTCGCCCGGCTGCTGGCCTGGGCGCGCGCCCGGCTGGCCCCCCCCGCGCCCCACGCGGCGCCGGCCGCCCCGATCGGCCCGGGCCTCGATCCGGCGCGCGACCAGGTGCTGCTGGCGGTCCAGGCCGCGCTGACGGTGACGCCGGTGGGGGAGTCGCGGGTGCTGAAACTCTCCTTCACCGCCCGCGACCCGGTGCTGGCGGCGGCGGCGGTGAACACGCTGATGGACATCTACATCCGCGGCACGCTGGGGATGAAATACCGCGCCGTCCACAAGGCGCGCGCCTGGCTGCAAGCGCGCGCCGCCGCGCTGCGCCGCGAAGTGCGCCAAAGCGCCGATCGCATCGCCGCGTTTCGCGCCCGGGCCGGGCTGGTGCGCGGGGTTCATGCCGGCCTCGCCACCGAGCAGATCTCGCATCTCAGCGCGACCCTGGCCCAGGCCCGCGCGGCGCTGGCCGCCGCCCAGGGCAAGGCGGCAGCGGCGGCGGGGGGCGATGCCGCCTCCATCGCGCCCAGCGTCACCCGGCTGCGCGCCGATCAGACGGCGATGGAAGCGCAGCTGCAATCGCTGCTGACCCGGCTCGGCCCCAACCATCCGGAGGTGATCGCGCTGCGCGGGGAGCTCGCCGCCACCACCCGCGCGGTGGCCGCCGAAACCGCCCGCGTGCAGGCGGCCACCGGCGCCGAGGTGGCCGCCGCGGCGCAGCGGGTGCGCCGGCTCGACGCCGACCTCGCCCGCGCCCGCCGCGGCATCGACCGCAACGCGCGCGCCGAGATCGGCTTGCGCGCGATGGAGCGCGACAGCGCGGTCAAGCGGCAGCTGCTGGTGCGGATCCTCGAACGCCTCCAGGAACTCGGCCAGCAGGCGGCGGTGGAGGAGCCGGACGCGCACGAGGTCTCGCTGGCGTTGCCGCCAACCGCGCCGAGCTTCCCGCGGACCGCGCCGCTGCTGGCGGCCTCGGTGGCGTTCGGGCTGCTGTTCGGGCTGTTCGTGGTCTATCTGCTGGAGCTGACCGATACCACCCTGCCCGGGGGCGACGCGGTGCGGCTGTTCCTGCGCCGGCCCTGCGTGGCGCTGATCCCCGACCTGCGGCGCCGCCAGCTGGGGCGGCTCAGGGTGGAGGATTACGCCGCGCTGAAACCGCTGTCGGCCTTCGCCGAGCAGCTGCGCGGGCTGCGCGCGGCGCTGTGGCTGGGCACGCTGCGCCCGCGGGCGGTGGCGATCACCGCCGCCCGCCCGGCCGAGGGCAAGACCACGGTCGCGGTGGCGCTGGGACGCTCGGCCTGCCTCAGCGGGGAGCGTGCGATCCTGCTGGATTGTGACCTGCGCCACCCCTCGCTCGCCGGGCTGTTCGGCACCGAGGGCCAGCCGGGACTGGCCGATTTCCTGCGCGGGGACACGCCGTGGGAGGCAGTGGTGAGGAAGGACCCGTTAACCTCTCTGGTCTATGTGGGGGCGGGTCAGGGCGGCGCGGACGGGTTCGGACTGTTCCTGTCCGGAGCCATGGCCCAGCTGCTGCAACGCTTGCGCGCGGAGTTCGATCTGGTGCTGCTCGATACCCCCCCGGCGCTCGCCATGAGCGATACGCGCGTGATCGCGCGGTTGGCGGATGCGACGGTACTGTGCGCGCGCTGGCGGCACACCCCGCGCGAGGTCGCGCTGGCGGCGATCGAGATCCTCGAGGAATCGCAGGCCGCGGTGGTGGGGGTGGCGCTGACCCGGGTGGATGCCCGCGGCCACGCCCGCGCCGGTTACGCGGATTCAGCGATGGTCGATCCGCGGCTCAACCGCTACGTGACCGAATGAGCGGCGCGCTCGCCGCCCTGGGCGGGGCCGAGGCGCTGGCCACCTGGCGCGCCGCCCCCGCGACCCGGGCCTGGCCCCACGCGCGCGCGCTGGCCGAGCACCTGGCCGCCGCCTTGGTGCTGATCTGGCCGGCGCTGGTGAACGGCTACCCGCTGGTCTTCTCGGATACCGGAACGTATATCTCCCAGGCGATCCAGCATTACCTGGGCTGGGACCGCCCGGCCTTCTATAGCCTGTTCCTGCTGGTGCTGCATGGCTGTGTGACCACCTGGCCCGCGATCCTGGCCCAAGGCGTGATCGCCACCATGGTGGTGTGGCTCATAGCCCGGCTCTGCGGGATGCAGCGGGCGCGGGGCTGGCTGATCGCGGCCCTGGCGGCGGCCTCGCCGCTGCCGTTCTTCGTCTCGCAGCTCATGCCCGACGTCTTTACCCCACTGATGGCGCTGGCGATCGCGGCGCTGGTGCTGCGCCCGGAGGCGCTGGCGCGATGGGAGCGCTGGGGGCTGGCAGGGTTCGTGAGCTTCGCCATGGCCGCCCATTTGTCCAACCCGCCAATCGGGGTGGGGCTGATGGCGGTGCTGTGGGTCCTCCGGCGGCGGC
>JAKBCO010000211.1 GCA_021807785.1 Pseudomonadota bacterium | reverse complement strand
GTGACCAACGGAATCAGCCCCGCAACGAAGGCGATGGAGGTCATCATCACCGCACGGAACCGCATCCGGGCCCCGAGCACCGCCGCGTCGGCGATCGACACGCCGGCTTCACGCTGCTCCTTGGCGAACTCGATGATCAGGATGGCGTTCTTGGCGGCCAGCGCGATCAGCACCACGAGCCCGATCTGCGAGTAGAGATCGAGCGACAACCCGCCGATGGCGATACCGACGAATGCGCCCAGGATACCGACGACCACGGACAGCAGGACCGGGATCGGGATCGTCCAGCTTTCATAGAGACCGACCAGGAACAGATAGGCGAACAGCACCGCGATCCCCAGGATCGCCCCGGTCTGACCGGCTGCCAGCTCCTCTTGATAGGCGGTGCCGGTCCACTCGAACCCGTAGCCCGGCGGCAGGGTCTTCGCCGACAGCTTCGCCATCTCGGCCAATGACGTCCCGGATGAGACGCCCGGCGCCGGGCCGCCGTTGATGATGATCGCGCGGTAGTTGTTGTATCGGGTGATGACCTGCGGCCCGGTGACCACGTGCAGGGACGCGATCGAACGCAGCGGCACCATCTGCCCCTGGTCGTTGCGGACAAAGATCTTCCAGATCGAGTTGATGTCGTTGCGGTCGTTCGGCTCGCCCTCGATGTTCACCTGCCAGGTGCGGCCATAGAGGTTGAAATTGTTGACGTAGATTCCCCCAAGGGTCGCCTGCAGCGCGGTGTAGACACTGGACAGGCTGAGCCCGAGCGCCGCCGCCTTTGCCCGATCCACCTCAAGAAACAGCGATGGATTGCTGGCGGTGTAGGTGGAGAATACCCGCGACAGCTTCGGGTCGCGGTTCGCCGCCGCGACCAGGCCGCGCATCACCTGCCCGTTCTTGACCGGACTCTGCCCCTCCAACGCCTCCAGCACATATTGGAACCCGGAGCCGGTGCCGAGCCCGATGATCGGCGGCAAATTGAACGGGAAGATCACGGCGGAGCGGATCCGGCTGACCGCGCCGAAGGTGCGCCCGATGACCGCCTGCACCGAATTCGCAACCCCGACCCGATCGGCGAACGGCTTGAGATGCACCACGACGAAGGCGGAATTCGGCTCCTGCACACCGCCGTCAAGCAGCGAGAAGCCGATGATCGCCAGCGTCTCGTCCACCTGCGGCATCTTGCGCAGCATATCGGTCACCCGCGTCGCCACTGCCGCGGAGCGCCCGACCGAGGCGCCGTCCGGCAGCTGGATCGCGATGAAAAACGCGCCCTGGTCCTCCTCCGGCAGGAATCCCGACGGTGTATGAGCCGACAACCATCCGGCACCGGCGGCGACCACGCCCACCAGCACGAGGCCGAGCACTGCCACCCGTACCAGCCGGCGTACCACCGCGGCATAGCCGCCGCGCACACGGTCGATTCCGCCCATCACCCAGCCGAGTGGACCGCGCGGGGAGCCGTGATGGCGCAGGAACACCGCGCACAGGGCCGGCGACAGGGTCAGCGCATTGGTAGCCGAGATCAGCATCGCGAAGGTCATCGTGACCGCGAACTGGCGGAACAGGATTCCCGACAGGCCGGGAATGAACCCGACCGGCACGAACACCGACAGCAGCACCAGCGAGATCGCGATGATCGGGCCGGTGATCTGGCGCATCGCCTTCTCGGTGGCCTCGGCGGCGGTCAGATGCGGGTCCTCGCCCATCACCCGCTCGACGTTTTCCACCACCACGATCGCGTCATCGACGACGATGCCGATGGCGAGCACCATCGCCAGCAAGGTGACGGTGTTGACCGAGAAGCCAAGGGCCAGCAGGGCCGCGAAGGTGCCGATCAGGCTGACCGGAACGGCCACGATCGGGATGATGGTGGCGCGCACGTTGCCGAGGAACAGGAACACCACCACCACCACCAGCGCGAAGGCCTCCAGCAGCGTGGTGAGCACCTCGTGGATGGTGTCGGAAACGAAGGTGGTGCTGTCGTAGAGGATATTGGCCTTCATGCCGGGCGGGAAGCTTTTCGACAGCTGCGCGAGCTTCGCGCGCACCGCCGCGGCGGTGGAGACCGCGTTGGCGCCGGGCGAGAGATAGATCCCCATTGGCACCGCGGGCTTGCCGTTGAGGCGCGCCTCGCTGTCCATGTTCTGAGCGCCGAGTTCGACCGAGGCGACATCGTGCAGCCGGAGCACCGAGCCATCCGGGTTGGCGCGGATGATGATGTCGCCGAACTGCTTCGGGGTGACCAGGCGTCCCTGGGTTTGCAGGTTGAACTGGAACTGCTGGTTGGGCCCGATCGGCCGGGCACCGATGCGGCCGATCGGCGCCACCACGTTCTGCGCCTGGATCGCATTGATGATATCGGTGGGGGTCAGCCCCAGGCTGACCAATTTGTCGGTGTGAAACCACACCCGCATCGAATAGTTCAGCTTGCTGAACAGATTGGCCTGACCCACCCCCGGCACGCGCGAGAGCGTGTCGAGCACATGGATCAGCACGTAGTTGGCGACATAGAGCGGTGTTTCCTGCGGCGTACTGCCGGAAAATCCGACGAACATCAGGACGGCGGAGGACTTCTTCGCCACCGTCACGCCCTCGGCCTGTACCTCCGGCGGCAATTGCGACAGAGCCGCCTGCACGCGGTTGTTGACGTTGACGGTGTCGATATCGGGATTGGTACCAAGCGCGAAGCTGACCGCCAGCGAATAGCTGCCGTCGTTGCCGCTGGTCGATTGCATGTAGATCATGTGATCGACGCCGTTGACCTGGGCCTCGATCGGCTCGGCGACGGCAGCTTCCACGGTCTCGGCCGAGGCACCCGGATAATTGGTCGAAACGATGACCTGCGGCGGGACGATGTCCGGCAGCTGGGCCACCGGGATGCGCGTCATCGCGATCGCGCCGGCGATGGTGATGACGATGGCGATGACGATCGCCAGCCGCGGCCGGCGAATGAACAGCGAGGAGATCATCGCTTGCCCGCGGCTCCGGCGAGGGCGGCCGGAGGCGCCTGCATCGGCCGACTGGCCGGGCCCGGCATCACCACCTCCCCGGGGCGGACCTTCTGCAACCCGTCCAGGATGACCATCTCGCCTTTCGTGAGACCGCTGGTGATCGTCATCAGCGTCGCAGTGGATTGGCCGGGGGTGATGCGGGTCAGCGCCACCTTGTGCGCGGCATCGACGGTATAGACATAATCGCCCTGCTGATCGGTCATCACCGCCGCGCGCGGGATCGCGAGCAGGGAGATCGGCTGCGCGCCTTGCACCATCACGGTCACGAACTCGCCATCGATCAGCGCGCGTTCGGTGGCGCCACCGACCTTGAGGGCACTGATGGGCGGGTTGGCGATGACGCCGCGCAGGATCACGGTGTCGGTACTGGTCGAGACGGTGTTATCGACGAAGTCGAGCCTGCCGGTCTGGTCATAGATCTGTCCGCCGGGCAGCTTGATGCGGATCCGTACGGAACCGAAGCCACCCGTCCCCGCGTAGCGGCGTCGCAGGGCGAGCAGGTCGGTGAGTGAAACCGGGAACACCACATCCATCGGATCCTGGCTCACGATGGTCGCGAGCGTGCCCGAACTCGGTGAGACCACGTTGCCCACCGAAACCGCGCTGCGGCCGATCTTCCCGGCGATCGGCGATTTAATTTCCGTATAGCCCAGATTGATCTGCGAGGAACGCAACTGCGCCTCGGCCGCCTGCACCGCGGCGATATCGGACAGCATGGTGGCGCGGGCGGAATCGAGCAGCGATTGCTGCCCGGCCGGCGTGTGGATCAGGGACTGGGCGCGATTGAAAGCCAGGGTGGCATTCTGCAGCTGTGCCTTGGCCTGGGCCACGGCGGCTTGTTTGGCGGCCAGGTCGGCCTCGAACGGGCCTCGCTCCAGACCATAGAGCAGCTGGCCCCTGGTCACCTCCGAGCCTTCGACGAAATCGCGGTGTTCCAGGAACGCGGTCACCCGGGCGACCAGCGCCACACGGTGCTGCGCCTGGATGCGGCCGACATATTGCGAAGTTTCGGTGATCTCGGTGGGTTCGGCGCGCACCACGCCGACAGAGGGCGGCCCGTGCGGCGGCATCTGCGCCAGGGCGGGCAGCGCGGACAGGCTGAGCAGGGCCAGCACGACGGCCGGAAGACGTGGGAACATGAACGGAACACTCCGGCCGCGAGGGATTGGCGGGTAGATTGGGGGGCGCGCACCGGGCGCAAGACCGCAGTTTCCCAGGAGCGCGGGGCCGGGTCAAATCGCCCTGTCGGAACCTCCGGGGGGTCCCTGTGCGCCGTCCGGCGGTTGTGGAACAGTGCCGGCACCGCGAAGGACCCGCCAATGCCCGATACCGATGCCGTTCTGCGCCATGCCGATGCCGCCCTGCCCCGCGCTCGGGAGGCGCTGTTCGACCTGCTGCGCATCCCCTCCATCAGTGCCCGCCCGGACCATGCCAAGGATTGCCGGCGCGCGGCCGAATGGGTGCGCGACACGCTGGCCGCGATGGGGTTCCAGGCGGCGCTGCACCCCACCCCGGGGCAGCCGATCGTCGTCGCCCACCATCCCGGACCGGCGGGTTACGCCGGGCCGCATATCCTGTTCTATGGCCATTACGATGTGCAGCCGGTCGATCCGCTGCATCTGTGGACCAGCCCGCCCTTCGAGCCACAATTGGTGCAGGGGCCGCGTGGGCCACGCTATGTCGCGCGCGGCGCGGTGGACGATAAGGGGCAGGTGATGATGTTCCTGTCGGCGCTGCGTGCCTGGAACGACGCCGGCGGCGGCATTCCGGCCCGGATCACGGTGCTGATCGAGGGCGAGGAGGAAGTCGGCAGCGTCAATCTGGAGCCGTTCCTGGAAGCCAACCAGGCGCAGCTGGCGGCGGATCTCGCGCTGATCAGCGATACCGGCATGTGGGATGTCGATACTCCGGCCATCACCACCCGGCTGCGCGGGCTGGTGTTCACCGAGGTGGCGCTACGGGCAGCGACGCGGGATCTGCATTCGGGTCTGTTCGGGGGCGCCGCGCTCAACCCGATCAACGCAATCTGCGCCGCCCTGGGGGGGCTGCATCAGGCGGACGGGCGGGTGGCGATCCCGGGGTTCTATGACCGGGTGCGTGCGGTCGATCCGGCGCAGGCGGCGGAATGGCACGGGCTGCGGTTCGACGAGGCGGCGTTCCTGGGTGACATCGGCCTGACCCATCCGGCCGGCGAGCGCGGGGTTCCGGCGCTGGAGCGGCTGTGGGCGCGGCCGACCGCCGACATCAACGGCATCTGGGGCGGCTATGCCGGGCCGGGTTCCAAGACCGTCATTCCCGCCGAGGCGTTCGCCAAAGTGTCGTTCCGACTGGTGCCCGAGCAGGATCCGGAGGCGGTGGTGGCCGGGTTCCGCGCATTTCTCGCCGCTCGGGTACCGGCGGACGCGCGGGTGGAAGTCGCCGTGCTGAGCGCCGCGCCGGGAATCGAGATCGCCGCCGACAGTGCCGCGGTGCGCACCGCCCGCGAGGTGCTGAGCGCGGAATATGGGCGTCCGGCGCTGCTGGTGGGCAGCGGCGGGTCGATCCCGGTGGTTTCCTCGCTACGCCGAATCCTGGGCATCGACAGCCTGTTGATGGGATTCGGACTTGACGACGATCAGGTCCACAGCCCGAACGAGAAGTTCGAGGAGCGCTGCTTCCACCACGGCACCCGCGCGCATATCCGGTTGCTCGGCCGGCTTGGCGCGTAGCGAGCGGATCAGGATGGCGCCA
>JAKBCO010000210.1 GCA_021807785.1 Pseudomonadota bacterium | reverse complement strand
CCTGAGGAATGGCGATTGGGTCGTGGGGGGGATGTAGGCGAGTTGGGGGTGGGGCGCAAGGGGAAAAATGAGGGGCGATCGACGCCGCGCGTCGAGGTGGCAGACATCTCCTCGCGGAGGCACGACGCGGGTCGGGCGGAGGATGATGCGATGTGCGCCGCCCGCTCGGGCGCCGGGCAGTTCGGGCTCGCAGCCGGCGGAGTTCGGGAGCGAGCGGTCTTGATCTGCCGCCGCGTCGGCTACCTCAGCCTCGACGGCCAGGAGGCACCGGCGGAACCAACCCTCGACAATGGGCAGAGGTCAAAGCGCCGCCACTGATCGGTGGCGGCAGGAGGTCAGCTGCGCCGGCGACGGGAGGACGCAACGACCCCGAGAATCGTCAGGGCGCCTGCGTAGAGCGCGAGCGACGTGGGCTCCGGCACCGCGGACACCGTCATCATGTAAACGCCTAACCCGAGCGAATTCACGGACAGCGCCGGCGAGTTACCCGTGTTGTAATCGTACTCCGAGTATACACCCACACCTGCGCTGGACCCCGCATACGCCCAGTATGCGCTTGAGGACGTACCAGCAGTCTGAGCGAGCTTGATCCAATAACGAGTGTTTGCCGCGAGCGGAACGGATTCTGAAAAAGTATAGACACTTGGGGACGTGGTCAGGATGCTGTCGTTTATCTGTCCCAGGAGCCTGAGCCCCTTGCCCGGCACACCGAAGGCGTCAGAGGCGAGCACAACGTTGATCAATCCGCCATCATTCGGGGTCACCGCATCAAGTTCAAGTGCGAGACTCGACAACATCAGGCCCTGGGACGAGGTGGAAAACGAGGCGTAGAGGGTATTGGATACCGGATCAGCGCCGCTGAAGGGAGCCAACACCGGCAGGCCGATATTATTGAACAACACGTCAGCTCGAGCTGGGACAGCCAGCAGCGGCGCCAATACAAGAGCCGCGACGACCGAGAGCTTAAAGAAGGTTTTCATTCGCAGCCCATTCCTGGCTTGACATTCCCGAGAGTCATCCGTCAACACCACCGTCTGACTTCTTATACGCGCCCATCGTGGGGAAAGTCAATATGAATCCTACGCCGCATCGCCCGACCCGCCCATTTTCGAAGGATGCGTCGAAAACGCAGACACTATCAGCCGAGTAAGCGCCAGAATACAACTATGGGTTGCAGCTTGCCTTCTGCGGCGCTGACCTCCCGTAGCTGCGCGCCGCTGGTGTTCGGGAGCGTCGAATTTCCTTGCCTGTTCCGAATTGCCATGCGATAGAAGTCGCGTTCCGGGACGTCGGCGGGAGATCGCATCGTGCCTACTAACACAACGTTCAATTATGCCACCATCACCGCCGGCTCCACCTACGACTGGACCAGCGCGCCCAACTGGACCAACGGCGTCCCCAATGACTCTACCCAGACCACCTATGGTGTTACCATCGGTGCCGGTCCTGGCGGGGCGATCAGCCTCGACAACATCGGGTCGCTTACCATCAACGCCATGTCGGTGGCCTCCGGAGGCACCGTTGAAATCGGCGGTGGTGACACTCTTACGGTTCAGACTGCCCTAAACGGGGCGGGGACCGTGATTTTAGGGGGCACCGGATCGGAAATCGACTTCTCCCTTGCCTCTCAGCCCCTACCCTCGAACGTAGCTCTTGATTTCACCGCAGGGGGTGAGAAAGTCGCTTTCGGTGTGTTCACTTCTGGGTCCGATGCCGGCGCCGTTTCCGGTGTGACTGCCGGCGATTCGTTCGATTTTCAGAGTTTCACGACGATCACCGCTGACACGGTCGCGAACGGGACTTTGACCGTAAGCGGCGCATATAGTTTGTACGGAGTCCCGACCTCGGGATCCGTCCAGTTCACCAACTACTCCGGCGCCACCGCCTTCACCACCTCCGCCGACTCCCAGGGCGGCGTCATCCTCACCGCCACCTGCTACGCCGCCGGCACCCGCCTCCTCACCCAAGCCGGGGAACGCGCGGTCGAGGAGCTCCGGGAAGGCGACCTGATCCTCACCCAGCTTGGCGACACCCTGGTCCCCACCCCGATCACCTGGGTCGGCCAGCTTCGGGTCGATCTCGCCCGCCACAAGCGCCCGGAAACCGCCGCCCCGATCCGCATCCGCCGCGGCGCCTTCGCCGATGGCGTGCCGCATCGCGACCTGCTGGTCTCCCCGGAACACTGCCTGTTCGCCGACGGCAAGCTGATCGCCGCGAAATCGCTGGTCAACGGCGCCACCATCGTCCAGGACTTCGCCGTCCCGACGATCCAGTATTTCCACATCGAGACGACCCCGCACGCCATCGTCCTGGCGGAGGGCCTGCCGGCCGAAACCTATCTGGACACCGGCAACCGCGCCATCTTCGACAACGCCGGCCACGCGCTGCTGCTCCACCCCGAATTCCACATCAACACCGCGCTGCGCGACTGGGCAACCGACGCCTGCGCCCCGCTCGCCACCACCGCCGAGCAGATCGCGCCGGTCTGGCACCGCCTCGCCGCCCGCGCCCAGGCCCTCGGCCACACCCTCCCGCAGCCGGAAACCACCACCGACGCCGCCCCCCGCCTGCTGCTCGCCGGCCGGGACCTCGCCCCGCTCGCCGCGACCCCGCACACCCTCACCTTCCTGCTCCCGGCGGGCACCACCGAAATCGCGCTGGCTTCCCGCCACGGCACGCCGACCGATACCACGCCCTGGTGCAACGACCACCGCCGCCTCGGCCTCGCGGTGACCGAGATCGCACTCCGCGGACCGGCCGGGGAACAGCGGATCACCCTCGACAGCCCGGCCTTCGGCCCCGGCTGGCACGCGCCGGAACAGGCCGAGGGCGCCGCTTGGCGCTGGACCGACGGGCGGGGCATCCTCCGCTTGCCGGAAACCACCGGCCGGACCGTTCTGGAAATCCACCTCGGCAGCGCGATGACCTATCGGGTCGATCCGCCGGCGCGCGGCCGTCAGGCCGCCTGACCCATCCGATCCACCGCCCCTCGGGTCATCCGGCCCGGGGGGCGTGGTCGCTCAGAACCTCCCCCTCCTCCAACCGCAGCGTCGCGCAGCGCGCCAGTTCGTGGTGCAGCCGGTCCACCTGACCGGAAATCCGCCGCCGCTCGCCGCCCTGCAAATGCGCGCCGCGCTGCGCCATCCGCTCCAGCACGATCACCAGGTCCCGCGCGGTCGCCAGATCGTTGACCAGGCACGCCCGGCCGAACGCATCCTCGACCGCGTCGGTCACCCGCCGACGCAGCACCGCCAAGGCCTGCGCCAACCGCGCCGGGGGAATCGCCACCGGCTCCGGCTCGCTTCGTCCCACCAACCTGGCCCAGCGCGGCATTGCCTTGAATCCTCGTTATCGCGGCGCTTTTCGCACGGCTTTTCTTGCAAACCGGTTACAACCCGCCATCTTGACCGCCCCTGTCGCGCCCCCTACCGTCCCCTCCGAAGCGAAACGACAACAGCGGCAATAATCCGCAAACGGAGGAAACCATGGCCCAAACGATCGAGGCCTATGTCGGCGCGCAAATGGACGACGCGTCGCTGGGGCCGGTCCACTGGCGCGTCTTCGCGCTGATCGCCGCCGGCTACTTCTTCGACGTCTCCAACTTCATCGTGCTCGGCGCGCTGGTGCCGAACATGATCCACAGCCATTTCCTGACCGGTGGGGAAGTGGCCGCCGTCGCCTCGGCGCAGACCTTCGGCCTGTTCGTCGGCACCGTCGGCCAGGGCGAGTTCACCGACCGCTGGGGCCGCAAGGCGGTCTATCAGTTCAACCTGCTGCTGTTCGGCGTCGCCACCATCCTGTCCGCCTTCGCCGGCAACTACATCTGGCTGGCGGCGCTGCGCTTCATCGCCGGCATCGGCCTCGGCGCGGAACAGCCGCTCTGCTTCGCCTATGCCGGCGAATATGCGCCCAAGCGCATCCGCGGCCGGGTGCTGGCCGGCATCCAGCTGATCGGCGGCGCCCTGGTCTGGCCGCTCTCGACCCTGTTCGCGCTCTACGCCCTGGGGCCGATCGGCTGGCGCGGCATCTGGGTGGTGCTGGGTATCGGCGCGCTGATCGTCTTCGTCCTGCGCTTCTCGCTGCCCGAATCGCCGCGCTGGCTCGCCACCCACGGCCAGGGCGCGCGCGCGCTCGACCTGCTGGAACGGATGGGCCTGCGGCGGCCGACCGAGGAACTGGCCGAGGACGCCGCCTCCAACACCAGATCGGACCCGTTCGCGGTGGTCTGGCGCGACTACAGCGGCCGGGTGCTGGCCGGCATGTTCTGCTTCGTCGCCTTCTTCGGGGTGGCGATCGGGCTCGGCGTGTGGCTGCCCAACATCATGGCCCGCGGCGGCATGACCATCACCAAGTCGCTCACCTACACCCTCATCATCCAGCTCGCCTTCCCCTGCGCCAGCCTGTTCATGATGTATGCGCTGGAACGATTCGGGCGGAAGCCGGTGGCGGTGATCTCGTTCGTGCTGGCCGGGGCCTTCGCCGCCCTGTTCGCCAACGCCACCAGCAACGCGATGCTGCTGATCGTGGGCTTCTGGATGATCTTCTTCACCCAGTTGGCGGGGAACTCGGCGCAGATCTTCGCCTCCGAGGTGTTCCCCACCAACGCCCGCGCCTCCGGCTTCGGCATGGCCGCCGGCACCGGCCGGCTGGCCACCGCCTTCATCATCCCGGCGATCCTCTGGATCGAAAACGGGTTCGGCGTCAGCGCGGTGTTCTCCTCGGTCGCGGTGCTGCTGGTGATCGCCGCCTTCACCGTCACCCAGCTGGGGCCGGAGGCGCGCGGGCTGGCGCTGGACGCGATCGCCCCGCCCTCGGCCTGAGCGGGGACGGTCATGGCAAGCCTGCGGCGGCTCGGCCACTCCGACCAGGGTGGCCGGCCCGACGGGGTGCAGGTGATGGCGGAAGGCGGCTATGTCCATGTCGGGCATATGCTGTCCAACGGCATCACCACCATCGACGCGCGCGACCCGCGCGCGCCGGTGGCGACCGGCTTCATCCCCTGCCCGCCCAACACGCGGGCCCATCACATCCAGGTCCATGACGGGCTGCTGCTGGCGGTGAACGCGCCGGCGGTCTGGGCCGCCCCGCAGACCATGAAGGGCGACTATTTCGGCCAGTCGCTGACCGCGACGCTCGCCGGGCGGGAGCGGGATTTCACCGCCGGCATCCGCGTCTTCAGCCTCGACGACCCGGCGCATCCGCGCGAGATCGGGTTCCTGCCGATCGACGGTCTCGGCCCGCACCGGATCTGGTGGGCCGGCGGGCGCTACGCCTATGCCTCGGTGCATTTCGAGGGGTTCACCGACCACATCCTGGCGGTGATCGATCTTTCCGACCCGGCGCGCCCCGCGCTCGCCGGGCGCTGGTGGCTGCCGGGGATGCACACGGCCGGGGGCGAAACCCCGGCGGCGCCGTCCGGCCAGCGCTGGGCGCTGCACCACATGATCCCCGACGGAAGCGGCCTTGGCTTCGCCGCCTGGCGCGACGGCGGGCTCGCGGTGATGGACCTTGCCGACCCCACCGCCCCGCGCCTGCTCGCGCATCGGCGCTGGGCGCCGCCCTATGCCGGCGGCACCCATACCCCGCTGCCGCTGCCCGGGCGCGGACTCTGCGTGGTCGCCGACGAGGCCACCGCCGCAAGCTGCGCCAAGGGCCTCGCCTATACCTGGGTGTTCGACGTCCGCGACCCCACCAACCCGGTCAGCATCGCCACCCTGCCGCAACCGGCCGAGGAAG
>JAKBCO010000209.1 GCA_021807785.1 Pseudomonadota bacterium | reverse complement strand
CTGTCGGGGGTAAACCCCTTGACCTTGCCGCGACGGCGGACAAAACAGCGGGTTGCGCGTCCCGCCGCGGAAGGAGAAGCCGCCGAATGTCCTCGACCACCTCGCCCCCCCCCTCGCACGGCACCGGACGGCGCGATTTCCTCGGCCTCGTGACCGGCGGGTTCGCCGCCATCGGCACCGCCGCCATCGCCTGGTCGCTGATCGATTCCATGAACCCCGCCGCCGACGTGATCGCCGCCGGGGCGCCGATGGATATCGACGTCTCGAAGATCGAGCCGGGCCAGCAGATCATCATCCGCTGGCGCGGGATGCCGATCCTGTTCGTCAACCGCACCGCCGAGATGCTGGCCACGCTCAGGAACAAGGCCGACCTGGCGCGGCTGTCGGACCCCAACTCCACCGTTTATCAGCAGCCCGCCTATGCCAAGAACTGGCACCGGTCGGTGAAGCCGGAACTGGCGGTGCTGGTGGGGATCTGCACCCATCTGGGCTGCCTGCCCGGGTATTTCCCCAAGCCCGACAAGACGCAGCCGGTGGAGAACTGGCCGGGCGGATATTTCTGCCCCTGCCACGGGTCGAAATACGATCTCGCCGGGCGGGTGTACAAGGACGTGCCGGCGCCGGACAATCTGCCGGTGCCGCCCTACGTGTTCCTCGACCCGAAGACGGTGCGGGTGGGGCAGAACCCGGCCGGGGTGAGTTTCAACACCGGGGACGTGGTCCAGCTGTGAGCCTCCGCCCGCCATGCGGCTGCTGCTGATCGAGGATAACGATCGGCTCTCCGGCCTGCTCGGCCGGCTGCTGGCGGATGCGGGCTTCGCGGTGGATACCGCCACCACCGCCGCCGATGCCAGCGCGGCGCTGGCGGTCATGGACTACGACCTGATCCTGCTCGACCTCGGGCTGCCGGACGGGGACGGGACGGAGATTCTCGCCGACCTGCGCCGGGCCGGCGGGCAGGCCCTGGTCCTGGTGGCGACCGCGCGAGCCGATCTGGTCGATCGGATCCACACCCTCAATGCCGGGGCGGACGATTATCTCATCAAGCCGTTCTCGCCCGACGAGCTGCTGGCGCGGGTGCGCGCGCTGCTGCGCCGGCGCGGCGCCGCCGCCGCCGACGTGCTGACCTTCGCCAACATCGTCTTCGACACCCAGGCCCTCAGCCTGACCGTGGCGGGCGCGCCGGTGGAGCTCGCGCGGCGGGAGCAGAACGTGCTGACCGCCCTGCTGCGCCAGCCCGGGAAGGTGCTGCGGCGGGAGGCGCTGGAGCGGGCGATCTATTCCTTCGACGACGCCGAGGTGACGCCCAACGCGATCGAGGCCGCGGTCTCGCGCCTGCGCCGGCGGCTGGAGGCGGCCGGGGCCAGCGCCACCATCACCGCCATGCGCGGGGTGGGGTATCTGCTGGGCGCGCGCCCGCCGTGATCGGACGCGCCGCCCCGGCCAGCCTGAGCGGCAGCCTGGCCCGGCGGGTGGCGCTGGGGGCGCTGGTGGTGGCGCTGGGGCTGACCGCCGTCACCTTCACCAAATATCTTCTTGAAACCAACTACCTGCGTCGAGAGACGCTGGAGAACCAGGGTCACGCGGTGGCGGCCGCCCTGGCCAAGGGGCGCAACCCCGCCCGCATCGGCGCCTTCCGGCGCTTTCCCGGGAATTACGGGTTCCGCGCCTTCGATCACCGGCTGGCCTATCACCGTCACCTGATCGCGGCGGCCAACCCGGGGCTGCTGCCGCCGATCCCGACCGATGCGCATGGGCAGCTGGCGGCGCTCGAGGAGAAGTTCGAGGTGTTCGCCGACCCGTCCGGCAGCGCGCGACGGCTGTGGCAGCTGACCGAGCGGGAGGATATCGGCCCCCACCACTACTGGATCCAGACCGCCATGCTGGGCGACCCGGACTGGCAGTGGCGCAGCGTGCTGCGCGGCGAGATGATGGATCACGTGGTGACCCCGCTGCTGACCCTGGTGCCGGTGCTGACGCTGGTGATGCTGCTGACCACCCGCGCCGCGCTGCGCCCGCTCGAACGGGTGGCCGCCGAGGCGCGGGCGATGAGCACCGCCGCCGCGCATGGCCAGGCGCTGACGCCCCTGCCCTCCGACGGCCTGCCGCGCGAGCTCGCGAGCGTGGTCGCGGCCCTGAACGCGATGCTCGCGCGGCTGCAACGCTCGATCTCGATCCAGAAGCAGTTCACCGCCGATGTCGCCCATGAGCTGCGCACGCCGATCGCGGTGCTGCTGCTGAGCGCGGCCGAGCTGCCGGACGGCCCGACCCGCGTGCGGATGGTGAGCGAACTCGGCGGACTCGGCCAGCTGGTGCAGGAATTGCTGCGCTTCGCCCAGGCCGAGGACGCACTGGCGGAGGCGCGGCAGGCGGTGGATCTGGAAGCGGTCGCGCGCCGGGTCTGCGAGGAAATGGCCCCGGATGCGCTGCGGCGCGGGCTGATGATCGAGCTCGACACCCCCGAGACCGCCCCGGTGATCGCCGGCAACGCCGCGCTGGTGGAGATCGCGCTGCGCAATCTGATGGAGAACGCGCTGAAATACTCCCCCCCGGGCGGGACGGTGACGGTCAGCCTGGACGCGGACGGGCAGTTGCGGGTGGAGGATCGCGGCCCCGGCGTGCCGGAGGCGCTGCGCGCCAAGGTCTTCGAGCGGTTCTGGCGGGCCGAACCCGCGAGCGGCGGCGGCGCCGGGGTGGGGCTCGCGCTGGTGCGGCGGGTGGCGCAGCTGCATGGCGGGGAGGCGCGGCTGGAGGACCGTCCGGGCGGGGGCACGCGCGCGGTGCTGGCACTGGGCGCGAGATAATATCTCCCCGGTACCGAAGGAATCCGGGGATACCGCGCGCAGGGTTGGCGTGGCGACTGCGCGCAACTCAAGACGATCCCCGTCTTCCGCGGGAAGACGGGCGTATCAGGCTGCTCACCCGCCCCGCGCGGCGATCCGTGTCGCGGTGGCAAGCCGGCGCGCCGCGATCGCCGCGTAACCCGCCCGCGCGCGGGCCAGCACCGCCGGCGGAGCGGTCTCGGGCGAGCCGGCGATGAACGGCGGGTCGGGGGCGTAGGCGATCTGCAGCTGGATCAGCTGCGCCGCCTCGGCACCGAACAGGTCGGCCGCCAGCACCAGCGCGCCATCGATCCCGGCGGTGACGCCGGCGGCGAAGATGAAATGCCCGTCCGCCACCACCCGTTCGTTCACCGGGATCGCGCCGAACAGGCCCAGCAGATCGAACGCCGCCCAATGGGTGGTGGCCCGCCGCCCGGCCAGCAGCCCCGCCGCCCCGCACAGCAACGCCCCGGTGCAGACCGACAGCACCCGCCGGGCGCCGGCGGCCTGGGCGCGGATCCAGTCCAGCACGGCTGCGTCCTCCATCAGCGCCTCCTGCCCCGCGCCGCCCGGGATGTGCAGGATGTCGAGCGCCGGTGCCTCGGCCAGGGTGGCGTCGGGCAGCAGGCGCAGCCCGTTCACGTCGCGCACCGGGTCCAGGCCGGTTGCGTAGAGGCGGTGGGTGGCGCCGGGCAGGCGCGCGAGCACCTCGAACGGTCCGGTCAGGTCGATCTGGTCGATGCCGTCGAACAGCAGCGAACCGACGGCGAGCGGTGGCGGGGTCATGCGGGTCTCCGTGCTGGACCCGGGTGTTCTAACCGGGCAGGATGTGGCCGGAATGTCGAAAACCCCTCGAATCCTGCCAATCGTTCCGCGGACGGTGGAGGTGCTGGCCTATCCGGCGGCGCAGCTGCTGGACGTGACCGGGCCGTTGCAGGTCTTCGCCACCGTCAACCAGCTGCGGACCACCCCCGGCCTCGCGCCCCCCTACGCGACCCGGGTGGTGGCGCAAGGCGGCGGCGGGGTGACGAGCTCGGCCGGGCTCTGCCTGCTGGCGGACCCGCTGCCGGAGGGCGCGGGGCCGGACACTCTGCTGGTGGCGGGCGGGCCAGGGGTGGGCGCGGCGGCGGCCGATGCCGGGCTGCTGGCCTGGCTGCGGGCGCGGGCGGAGGCGGCACGGCGGGTGGCCTCGGTCTGCACCGGCGCGTTCCTGCTGGCGGAGGCGGGGCTGCTGGACGGACGGCGGGCCACCACCCATTGGGCGCATTGCGCGGCCCTGGCGCGGCGCTACCCGGCGATCCGGGTGGAACCCGACCCGATCTTCGTGCGCGACGGGGCGGTCTGGTCCTCGGCCGGGGTCACCGCCGGGATCGATCTGGCGCTGGCGCTGGTGGAGGCGGATCTGGGCCGGACGGTGGCGCTGGCGGCGGCGCGCCAGCTGGTGATGTTCCTCAAGCGCCCGGGCGGACAGGCGCAGTTCAGCGCCGCGCTGTCGTCGCAACTCGCCGAGGACCGGTGGGGGGCGCTGCACGCCTGGATGACGGCCCGGCTGGCGGCGCCGATCCGGCTGGAGGCGATGGCGGCCGAGGCGGGGATGAGCCCGCGCAGTTTCAGCCGGCACTATACCGCCGAGACCGGGACCACCCCGGCGCGCGCGCTGGAGCGGCTGCGGGTGGAGGCGGCGGCGCGGCTGTTGGCGGAGACGCGGCTGCCGGTGAAGCGGATCTGCCGCCGCTGTGGCTTCGCCGCCGAGGAGACGATGCGCCGGGCGTTCCTGCGGGTGCTGGCGGTGGGGCCGCGGGAGTACCGGGCGCGGTTCGGGGGGTGAGCGGCCGGTTGACCGTCCGGTTGACCGTCCTTGGGGCCGCCCCTATAAGCCGCCGAGCCTCGGGGCCGCGGCCCCGCATCTGGTCGCGCCCCGGGCGGGTGCGGCCCCTTATCTGTTGTCCCGCCCCTGTTGTTTCGGAGTTGCCGGCGTGAAGCGCACCTATCAACCCTCCAAGCTGGTTCGCAAGCGCCGCCACGGCTTTCGCGCGCGCATGGCCACCGTCGGCGGCCGGAAGGTGCTGGCAAGCCGCCGCGCCAAGGGTCGCAAGCGCCTGTCGGCCTGATCGCGGGCGCAGGGTGCCCCGTGCCATGGCCCCGGCCGCGCGCAAACCCAACCGGCTGACCCGCCGCGCCGAGTTCCTGCTGGTGGCCGCGCGCGGGCGCAAGGCCGCCACGCCCGGGCTGGTGCTGCAAGCCCTCGCGCGCGACGATGACGCCCCGGCGCGGCTGGGGTTCACGGTCACGAAGAAGGTCGGCAACGCGGTGGTGCGCAACCGCACCCGCCGCCGCCTGCGCGCGTGCGCCCGCCTGGTCCTGGCCGAGGTGCCCTGCCCCGGCCGGGACCTGGTGCTGATCGGGCGGGAGGCGACAAGCGGCCGCGAATTCCCCGCCCTGCTGGACGACCTGCGCGCCGCCTTGGCCCGTGTCGCCTTGGCCGGCGCCGCCGGGCCCGCCTCGGCGCGGTCCCGATGAACCGCCTGTCGCAGGCCGGAACCGCGCTCGGCATCGGCGCGGTGCGGGCCTACCAATGGACCCTGCGCCCGATCCTGGGCGGGCAATGCCGGTTCTACCCGTCCTGTTCGGATTACGCGATCGGCGCGCTCGCCTGCCACGGCCCGCTGCGCGGCACCGCGCTCGCGGCTTGGCGCGTCCTGCGCTGCAACCCGTTCTGCGACGGCGGGGTCGATCCGGTCCCGCCGCGCCGCACCCCCTCGCTGGACAGTTAGATGGACCAGAAGCGCCTGATGCTCGCGATCGCGATCTCGTTCGTGATCCTGTTCGGCTACCAGTTCCTGGCCGAACGCTATATGCCGCACCCGCCGCCCGCCCCGGCGCCGGCCGCCAGCACCGCGCCCGCCGCCGGGCCGGGAGGGGCCGCCGCCGCGCCCGCGCCCCGCACACC
>JAKBCO010000208.1 GCA_021807785.1 Pseudomonadota bacterium | reverse complement strand
GCGCGTCCCGCCGGCGGCGGAGGTGGCGATGACGCGCGCCAGCCGCGGCAGCAGGCGAAGCTCGGTGTTGCGCAGCCCGGCGCGCTCGGCTTCCGGCCGGCCCGGGTCCAGCGCCGTGGGGTGATGCTCCAGCACCGCCGCCGGGCGGGCGGCCAGCGCGTCGCCGTGGCCGGCGAAGGCGGGCAACACCAGCCCGTCGATCACCGGGAACGTGGCCGCGGGCAGCGCCGCCCAGGCGGCCAGGGCGGCGGCGCGGGCTTGGGCGTCGGGCAGCGGGTGATGGCCGGGCAGCGGGATCAGGGTCAGCGCATGGCCGGCAGCGCGCAGCGCGGGCACCAGGCCGGCGGCATAGGCGGTGCCGCCGTCCGGGCCGGCCTCGGCGGCGTGCAGGAACGTGATGTGCATCGGCGCAGTCTGCGCGCGGGAGCGGGGGGGCTCAAGGCGGCAGGGCGCCCGCGCGGCTGGACCGGACCGCCGCGATGCCGGCCGTCGGCTTCGCGGCCGCCGCCGGGAAAATCCCGTCGTTGCAGTGCACAATGCTTGACAAGTGACAACCGGATGGGCTAATTGTTGCATATGGGTGGAATGGAGGTTCTCATGTCCATCAAAAGCAAGGTCCAACCCGTGGTCGACAAGTTCGCCAAGGAGAACCCCGGTGCGAAAAAGATAAGTTACACCGGAGAGGACAGGACCGCGGAGACGGAGCTCGGGTTCATCTGTCAGCGGCCCAAACAATACCCGCTGATCGGAGGAGAGTTCAAGAAGAAGTTCAAGGCGGACATCCCCGCGCTCAAGGATCTGAAGAAAGATCAGAAGGATTGGTGCCTGGATTTCATCGGCGATCGGGCCGGCAAGGCTGGCGCATACGCCCATGTCGGCGGCAAGGCCCAGGATCTGTGGGTTGATGACCTGACCACCGACGAACGGAAGAAACTGCGGGACATGCTGCTGAAAGCCAGCTTCGAGATCATCTATGAAAAGGTCAGCGGGGCGAAATCGGATTATCACGCCAAGCTTGAGAGTACGAATGTGTTTCATGTTTATATCGAATAGAAATCCCGGGCGATGAACGGGGACGCAAGCGTTCCGGACACCATCCCGAGCGGCCGCCGCGCGCGTTGAATTCGCGCTCACGAATGGCGGGCCGTCACCGGCGCCCGGGACCTGACCCGCCACCAGGTCGCGCGCCCGACCACCGCGATCATTCCAGGCCACCTGCCGCGCATCCGCCGGCGTCGGCGCCGAACATTGATCCCGATCAGTACCCGGCGTGGAAACCGGTGTAGGCCACTTCCGTCATCATCCCGGAGGCCATGTGGTACAGATTGTGGCAGTGGAACAGCCAGCGGCCGGGATTGTCGGCGTCGAACGCGACCCGCACCGTCTGGCGGGCCGGCACCAGGACGGTATCACGCATCGCGCCATGCAGGGCGCCACCCGCCAGTTCGACCACCTGGAAATGATGCCCGTGCAGGTGCATCGGATGCGCCATCGCGGTCTGGTTCACCAGCTCGAGCACCACGCGCTGGCCCCGCGTGACCACCAGCGGCGTATGATCGGGCCAGCTCTTGCCGTCGATCCCCCAGGCATAGGGCATCATGCTGCCGGTCAGCCGCACCCGGATCACCCGGTCGGGCCGGCGGCGCGGAAGCGGGTCCAGCGCCACCAGCCGGCGTTCCAGCGACAGATCGACCGCGCCCACCGGCGCCGCGGCCACCTCCGCCAGCCTGCCGATCACGGCACCCGGGGTGGCGAGGATGAACCCGGTCCGCTGACGGTCTCCCTCCCGCTGGGCCAGCACCGGAAACGCGCCGCCGCCGGCCGGCAACCGCAGCAGCACATCGACCCGCTGCGCTTCCGCCAGCGGGATCATCCCCACCGTGACCGGCCGCACCGGATTGCCATCGACCGCGACCACCTCGCCCCTGAGCGCACCGAGGCCGATCCAGAACGCGGTCGCGCTGGCCCCGTTGATCAGGCGCAGCCGCACCCATCCGCCCCGTTCCACCGGCACCACCTGCGGATCGGCCAGGGTGCGGTCGTTGGCGAGATAGGCGTCGTAGTCGATGTCATTGAGGTCCGGCGCCGCGGCCGGGGTGGGCGTGCCGGGCATCGGCATCGTCAAGCCGGACATGCCCCCCGCGCCGCCACTCGCCTTCGCGCCGCTCAGCCGGGCGAGAATCTCGCGCGGGTCGCGGAACGTGAAATCGTGCAGCAGCACGATCACCTCCTGCGCGTCGGCCCGGGTGTCGGCTGCGGTCCGCACCACCAGCGGGGCGGCCATCAGCCGCTGCTCCTGCAAGCCGTGATGGGAGTGCATCCAGTGCGTTCCGGTACGCGGCGCGTACTCGTAGCCCTGCACGCCGCCCGCCTGGATCAGCGTCTCCAGCCTGGTCTCGGTCACGCCATCCTGGCGCACCGGCGGGGTCTGGCCGTGCCAGTGAACGATCGTCGGCGCACCGCATTGGTTGCGCAGGGCCACCGCGAAGCGCTGGCCGGGCGCCAGCACCAGGCCGGGGCTGCCGTCGGGCCGGGTGATGGCGAACACGCTGGCGGCCTTGCCGTTCACCTCCAGGCTGCGGCGCTGGACGGTCAGGGGCACCGCGGCGACGGGGATGCTCGCGGCGCCGGCCGACGCGGCCGGCATCGCGCCAAGCGTGGCGGCAGCGCCGGATGCCAGCAGCTGGCGGCGCGGCAGGGTCAGGTTCATCGGTTCTCTCCGTTCCACCGGTCAGCGGGTCATGCGGGCGATCGAATCGACCAGCTCATCGACCTTGTGGCGCTGGTCGGCGGCATCGCCAGAGGCGAACGCGCTGGCAACGCAGTGGCCGACATGATCGCGCAGCACCTGCTCCTCGACCTTGTGCAGCGCGGCGCGCACCGCGGCGATCTGGGTCAGGACATCGATGCAGTAGCGGTCCTCCTCGATCATGCGCAGCACGCCGCCGACCTGGCCTTCGATCCGTCGCAACCGGGCGGCGACGGCCCGCTTCGTCTCTGTGCGCATGACTGGACTGCCTGGCTTGATACCATACCCTTGTGGGGTATATAGGCCCTCCGTCCGGGCGTGGCAAGCACGCCGGAAGCCCGGACCGGGCGTGGACACGGGAGACCATCATGGACGAACACCGGCACGGGCCAGCCTCCGGCGGCGGCGCGGCGGCGACGGCGCGCGACCCGGTCTGCGGCATGACGGTCGATCCCGCCACCGCGAAGCACCGGTTCGCGCACGCGGGCACCACCTGGGTCTTCTGCGGTGCCGGCTGCCGCGAGAAATTCGCCGCCGACCCGGCCCGCTACCTGACCCCGCGCGCCGAGCCCGCGGCCACCGAACCGCCGCCCCCCGGCACCCTCTACACCTGCCCGATGCACCCGGAAGTGCGTCAGGACCATCCCGGCGCCTGCCCGAAATGCGGCATGGCGCTGGAACCGCTGACCCCGTCGGCCGAGGCCGGAGAGAACGCCGAACTCGCCGAGATGCGCCGGCGGTTCTGGGGCAGCCTGGCGCTGACCGCGCCGGTGCTGGCGCTGGCGATGCCCGCCTATGTGCCGGCGTGGCATTTCGAGCGGCTGGTGGCCCCGTTCTGGTCCAACTGGATCCAGCTGGTGCTGGCCACCCCCAACGTGCTGTGGGCGGGGTCGTTCTTCTTCACCCGCGGCTGGCGCTCGGTGCTGAACCGCAGCCTCAACATGTTCAGCCTGATCGCCCTCGGCGTCGGCGTGGCCTACGTCTTCAGCCTGGTCGCCACCTTGCTGCCGCAGCTGTTCCCGGCCGGCTTCCGCGCCGCCGACGGCTCGGTGGCAACCTATTTCGAGCCGGCATCGGTCATCACCACCCTCATCATCCTCGGCCAGGTGCTGGAACTGCGCGCGCGCGCGCAGACCGGCGGCGCCATCCGCGCCCTGCTGAACCTCGCGCCCCGGACCACGCACCGGCTGGGCGCGGACGGGGCAGAGGCGGAAATCCCGATCGAGCGCGTGCAGCCGGGCGACCGGCTGCGGATCCGTCCCGGTGACGCGGTCCCGGTTGACGGCACGGTGATCGAAGGCCGCAGCGCGGTCGATGAATCGATGGTCACCGGCGAGTCGATGCCGGTTGCGAAGCAGGCGGGCGAGAGGCTGATCGGCGGCACGGTGAACGGCACCGGCGCGCTCATCATGCAGGCCGAGAAGATCGGCGCCGACACGGTCCTGGCCCGCATCGTCACCATGGTGGCCGAGGCGCAGCGCTCGCGCGCGCCGATCCAGCGTCTGGCCGACATCGCCTCGGGCTATTTCGTACCGGCGGTGGTGGCGAGCGCGGCGGTCTCCTTCCTCGTCTGGGCCGTCTGGGGGCCGGCGCCGGCGCTGGCGCTCGGGCTGCTCGCGGGCGTCTCGGTCCTCATCATCGCCTGCCCCTGCGCGCTGGGCCTCGCCACGCCGATGTCGATCCAGGTGGGCGTGGGCAAGGGCGCCAGTGTGGGCGTGCTGATCAAATCCGCCGAGGCGCTCGAGCGGATGGACAAGGTCGATACCCTGGTCGCCGACAAGACCGGCACGCTCACCGAAGGCAAGCCGCGGGTGACCCGGATCGTGCCCGCCGCCGGCGTCACCGAGGCGACGCTGCTGCGGCTCGCGGCCAGCCTGGAACGCGCCAGCGAGCATCCGCTGGCGGCGGCGATCGTGCGCGCGGCGCAGGAACGCGGCGCGAGCCTGGCCGATCCGGCGGATTTCGAATCGATCACCGGCCAGGGCGTGCGCGGGCGGATCGATGGACACCTGGTCGCGCTCGGCAACGCGCGGCTGATGGAGGACGCGGGCGTGAGCCTCGGCGCGCTGGCCGGAGAAGCCGATGCGCTGCGGGAGGCCGCGGCCACCGCCTTGTTCATCGCGGTCGATGGCAGCCCCGCCGGGGTGATCGCGATCGCCGACCCGATCAAGGAAAGCGCGCGCGCGGCGCTCGCGACGCTGCGGGCCGACGGGATCCGGATCGTGATGCTGACCGGCGACAACCGCCGCACCGCCGAGGCGGTGGCCCGCCAGCTCGGCATCACCGAAATCGAAGCCGACGTGCTGCCCGATCAGAAGCACGCGGTGGTGCGCCGCTTGCGCGCCGAGGGGCATGTGGTGGCGATGGCGGGCGACGGGGTGAACGACGCGCCGGCATTGGCGGAGGCGGATATCGGCATCGCCATGGGCACCGGCACCGAGGTCGCGATGCAGAGCGCCGGCGTGACCCTGGTGAAGGGCGACCTGATCGGCATCGCGCGGGCGCGAACCCTGAGCCGGGCGACCATGCGCAACATCCGCCAGAATCTTTTCTTTGCATTCGTTTACAACGCGGTGGGCGTGCCGGTCGCGGCGGGGGTGCTGTATCCGTGGTTCGGCATCCTGCTGAGCCCGGCGATCGCGGCGCTGGCGATGGCGCTGAGCTCGTTCTCGGTGGTGATGAACGCACTGCGGTTGCGGCGGTTGCGTCTCTGAGCGGTCGGGACGGCGCGGACGGCCGAGACGGATCATCCGCTCCCGTCCCGGATCCCGCGGCCATGGGGTGGCGGGCGGGGGTCGCCCGCTACCCCTCATCCATCGCCGGCCGCCCGGTCAGGTACCGCCAATGGTGCCACAGCAGCCGCGCCGCCAGCCCCCGCCACGGCGCCCAGTCCGCCGCCAGCTCTCGCAGCGCCCTCGGGCCGGGACGCGCCGGCAGCCCGCGCAGCGCCGCCACCGCCCCCGCCAGCGCCAGATCGCCGGCCGGGAACACATCCGCCCGCTGCTCGGCGAACAGCAGATAGACCTCGGCGC
>JAKBCO010000015.1 GCA_021807785.1 Pseudomonadota bacterium | reverse complement strand
CATGTTCGAGGAAGTGAACACCGGCAACAACCTGCCGGTGCAGTTCGACATCATGGCCGCCCCTGGCGAGGACCACGCCGACGAGCTGCACCTGATGTTCGTCGCCAAGGGAGGCGGGTCCGCCAACAAGAGCTTCCTGTTCCAGGAGACGCGCGCCATCCTGTCGCCGGCGAAGCTGATGGAATGGCTGGGGGTCAAGCTGCGGACCCTGGGGACCTCGGCCTGCCCGCCGTATCATCTGGCGATCGTGATCGGGGGCACCTCGGCGGAGCTGACGTTGAAGACGGTGAAGCTGGCCTCCACCCGCTGGCTGGACGGGCTGCCGACCGCGGGGTCGCGTGCGGGACATGCGTTCCGCGACCTGGAGATGGAAGCGAAGGTGCTGGAACTGACGCGAGGGTTCGGCATCGGCGCGCAGTTCGGGGGGAAGTATTTCTGCCACGACGTGCGGGTGATCCGCCTGCCGCGGCATGGGGCGTCGTTGCCGGTGGGGATCGGCGTGTCGTGCTCGGCCGACCGGCAGATCCTGGCGAAAGTTACCCCGGACGGGGCGTTCCTGGAGGAGCTGGAATCCGATCCGGCGAAATACCTGCCGGAGACGACCGATGCGCATCTGGGCGGGGAGGCGGTGCCGATCGACCTCGATCGGCCGATGGCGGAGATCCGGGCGGAGCTGTCGCGCTACCCGGTGAAGACGCGGCTGGCGCTGTCGGGGACCATGGTGGTGGCACGCGATATCGCGCACGCGAAGCTGAAGGAGCGGCTGGATGCGGGCCAGGGGCTACCTTCTTATCTGCGCGATCATCCCGTCTATTACGCCGGGCCGGCGAAAACGCCCGCCGGCATGGCGACCGGCAGCTTCGGGCCGACCACGGCCGGGCGGATGGACAGCTACGTGGCGGAGTTCCAGGCCGCCGGCGGGTCGTTCGTGATGCTGGCGAAGGGCAACCGGTCAAAGGCGGTACGCGATGCGTGCCGGCGTTTCGGCGGGTTCTACCTGGGCAGCGTGGGCGGGCCGGCGGCGCGGCTGGCGCTGGACTGCATCCGCAAGGTGGAGGTGCTGGAATATCCCGAGCTCGGGATGGAGGCGGTGTGGCGGATCGAGGTAGAGAATTTCCCCGCGTTCATCGTGATCGACGACAAGGGGAATGATTTCTACGAGGGGCTGGGGTAGGGACCTTGGTCTCCTCCAGGGTGGGACAAGCGGGCGCTTTGTCGTGACCTGAGTCGGACGCGGTTCTACGTTTGCTGCTATCCGTTCGCTCGCGGTTGGTTCGGCGCGATCATCCAGGAACGGTATCCGCAATGGCTGATGCGGAGGCTTTTCGGCCTTACGACAAACTACGATCCGGATAGTTGCTCTGACCGACAGCGGCCATTTGCGCAGTTGCTCCCCGGTATGCGACGGCGCATTTGCAACATCCTGACGGACCAGCGGAAGATAGTCACAAAATCCTGGCGGAGCGGCGCAGCATCCACCAATCGCCCCGGACAGCTGAGCTTACAATGGATTGCACCAAGAGAGACCCGGACTTCCTACCCTTGACTCTACACTGACTCCGAGGTGGTCTGGTGATCGCCCTGTTTCACGCCGATCATGACGGTACTGATGCCTTTTCGTCTATCTCCGCCAATAGCCAGATGGGAGGATTCCGGACCATGTCTCCTGAGAGGTTTATCTCTTTTGCGAAGGCCATCTCAATCGCCCTCCCGATTGCGATGACGTTGGTCTATGTCAGATCGGCCGATGCCCAGTGGGCTGTAAAGGCAAGCGGACCAGATGTATTTGGCAATGAGAAGGTCGTTGCTCTGGTTCCAAACCCCTCGGGTGATGCGCTGATTGTCCAATGCAATCAGAAAAGCAATTTATACTTCGCGCTGATCGAACGTGCATCAGAAAGGGAGATGAATGACCTATCGGGGTCCAGCGGACTTCCTGCTACCTTGCTCGTTCGGGTGGATCAGGGTGATGTACATAAGTTTTCTGCTAAACTTAGACAATGGAACAACAAATATCTCGGTGTCGTTGTGAGTGGGCGTCGCCCAAAGGTTGTTGCGTTGCTACGCGAAATTGGCCTTGGGAACGCAAAAATATCAGTCGGGTCAGAGTTCTTTGGATCGAAATTTAGTGAATCCTTTGGCGTGATAGGCTCTGGAAACGCTATGAACACTGTTATCAAGGACTGCAAATTGGCAGCTGTCGAGGCGTCTTCGGGTGAGGGTAATGCAAAATCTGCCCCTCCCGCCCATTAGGTGTCGTCGCTAATGTTTTACGAAGAATTATCTTGAGCTATAATGTCTTGCATGGACGTTCGTGGCGCCGATTGGATCCTATAGCATCTGAATTGCTACCTGACCGTTCTTATGCTCAACTCGAAAACTTTTATAATCTCACCCCTCGTTACTTGGATTCAGGCTGACGACTTGGTGCCTCCTGATCGGCATCAAGACCATGGTCGATGGCGCTGATCGCGTTATTTCTGTTCTTCATCCGTCCGAGTCCCGAAAGCCCGCCATGCGCTTCACCATCGACCGCATCGATCACATCGTCCTCAACGTCCGCGACGTCGAGCTCGCCGCCGCCTGGTACCAGCGCGTCCTCGGGATGGAACGCGAGGTGTTCGGCCCCGACAGCCGCACCGCGCTGAAATTCGGTGGCCAGAAGATCAACCTCCGCCCGGTCTCGGCCGACCCACGCGCCTGGATCACGGGTGCCTCGGACGCTCCGGGCGCCGCCGATCTCTGCTTCATCACCGCCGTCGGCACCGGCGATACCATCGCCCATCTGCACGCGCTCGGCGTCACCATCGTCGAGGGGCCGGTCCCGCGCACCGGCGCGCTGGGGCCGATGCGCTCGGTCTATTGCCGCGACCCGGACGGCAATCTGGTCGAGATCGCCAGCTACCTGGGCGCGTGATGCCGGGCCAGTCGCGCACCCGGCTGGGGCTGGCGGCCTTCGCCCTGTTCCTCGGCCTCATTCCGCTGGCCAACTGGATGGTGGGCCATGTCGGGACCGTCTGCGTCCCGCGCGGGCCGTGCCTGATCCCGGTCGCGCCCGGCATCCTCGCCCCTTCCGGCGTCATCACCATCGGCGCCGCCCTGGTGCTGCGCGACGTGGTGCAGCGCTGCCTGGGGCTGGGCTGGGGGCTGGGGGCGGTGCTCGCCGGCTGCCTGCTCTCGGCGCTGGTGGCCCCGCCGGCCCTGGTGATCGCCTCGGCCGCCGCGTTCCTGCTGTCCGAGCTCGCGGATTTCGCAGTCTATACGCCGTTGCAGCAGCGCCGGCTGATGCTGGCGGTGACCGCCTCGGCCGCGGTCGGGCTGGTGATCGATTCGGTGGTGTTCCTCAGCCTCGCGTTCGGATCGTTGCGGTTCCTGGAAGGGCAGATCATCGGCAAGCTGTGGGCGGTGGCGTTCGCCGTGCCGTTCATCCGCCTGCTGCGGCGGGTCGCGCCGGCATGACGGTCCGCCTCGATCGCGGCGACGGGGTGAGCCTCGCCGTCCGGCCGCTGCCGGGGCGCGCACCGACAGTCGTATTCCTGCCCGGGTTCCGCTCCGACATGGAAGGGGACAAGGCAAGCTTCCTCGCCCGACGCTGCGCCGCCAGCGGCCAGGCGATGCTGCGCTTCGACTATTCCGGCCACGGCGCCAGCGGCGGGAAGTTCGAGGACGGCACCATGTCCCGCTGGAGCGAGGACGCGCTGGTCGCGATCGACCGGCTGACCGCGGGGCCGCTGATCCTGGTCGGCTCCTCGATGGGCGGCTGGATCGCCTTGCTGGCCGCGCTGGCCCGCCCGCATCGCGTGGCGGGGCTGGTCGGGCTGGCGGCGGCGCCGGATTTCACCGAGCGGCTGATGTGGGACGCTATGGCCCCGCCCGAACGGACCCGGCTGCTGACCGAGGGCGTGCTGATGCTGCCCAGCGCCTATGGCCCGCCCACCACCATCACCCGCGCGCTGATCGAGGACGGCCGCCGCCACCTGCTGCTGGACGCGCCGATCCCCATCACCGCCCCGGTGCGCCTGCTGCACGGCCAGGCCGACCCGGACGTGCCGTGGGAGACCAGCCTGCGCCTCGCCGCGCGGCTCGCCGGGGCGGATGTGCGGGTGATCCTGGTCAAGGACGGCGATCACCGGCTGTCACGGCCGGCGGATCTCGCCCTGCTCGGGGAGACCCTCGCCCCGCTCCTCGGCGAGGATGGCGGCCAGCCCCTCGCGGTATGAGGGGTGGCGCCAGCCGATGCCCAGCGCCGCCTGGGTGGCGCGGGAGGCGACCTTGCGGTTCTCGGCCCAGAAGCTCCGCGCCATCGGCGACATGCTGGCCACCGCCTCGGCGAACGGCACCGGACGCGGCGGCGGCAGGCCGAGCAGCCCGGCGGCATGGGCCAGCACGACGGCGGATTCGGCCGGTTCGTCGTCGGCGAGGTTGAAGGTCCGGACCCCGCCCGGTTGGGCGGAGCCGGCCGCCGCCAGCACCGCGCGCGCGATGTCGTCGCGGTGGATGCGCCCGAACGCATGGCCGGGCTTGGCGATGCAGCGGGCCCGCCCGGCCCGCAACTCGTCCAGCACCGACCGGCCCGGCCCATAGATGCCGGCCAGCCGGAACAGATCCACCGCGAACCGTCCGGCCAGCGCGGTCCAGGCCCGTTCCGCCGCCACCCGGCGCAGCCCGCGCGGACCGGAGGGTGCGGGCGGGGTATCCTCCCGCACCCAGCCGCCGCCGCGATCGCCATAGACCACGGTGGAGGAGAGATAGCCGACCCAGCGCAGCGCCGGGGCGGCGGCGATGGCGGCGCGGTGGAGGGCCAGTACCGGGTCCGCCCCGGCCTCGTCCGGTGGGGCGGTAATCAGCAGATGGGTGGCGCGCGCGATCGCCGGCGCGGCATCGGCGAAGGCGAGCGTGCCGTTGGCGCCGTCACGGGTGGTCCCCGCCACCTCCCACCCCGCGGCCCGCGCCGCCGCCGCCACCGCCCGGCCGGCATAGCCGAGGCCGAGGATCAGCAGCACCGGATCAGGCCGCCCGGCGCAGCCGCGGCAGCACCGCCTCGCCGAACAGCCGCAGCGAGGCCTCGGCTTCCTCCAGCGGCAGGTCGTTGAAGTTGACTTGCAGCGAGGCGATCTCGAAATCCCCGACTTGGCGGCGATAGTCGGACCATTGTTCGGTGATCCGCGCGGGCGTGCCGACCCAGGCCGCGCCCTTGGCCACCTGGCTGTCGAAGGTTTCCGCGGCCAGGCCGGCGATCAGCGCGCCATAGCCCGGGTAGTCGGCCGAGGCGGCGCCCGCGGTCCAGTCGGAGGCGGCGGCGACCAGCGATTTCAGGTAGCGTTCCAGCGGCCCGCGGGCGAGGCGTTCCGCCTCTGCCTGATCGCGGTGGCAGAACATGTGGAACGCCAGCATCACCGTGCCATGGCCGGGATGGCCGGCGGCGACCCAGGCCTCGCGATAGGCGCCGATCAGCTCGGCCATTGCGGTGCCGGCCATCGGGATCGCCATTACGTTGTAGCCGGCCGCCCCGGCGCGCTGGAACGACTGGCGGGAGGCCATCGCCGCCACATAGAACGGCGGACGCGGCGTCTGCGTGGGCCGCGGCAGGGAAGTGACGTTCGTGAACGAATGGAAACGTCCCGTGCTGGTGACGTTTTCCCCCTCCAGCAGCAGGCGAACCTGTTCCACCCCCTCATCGAACCGGGCGCGGCTTTCGTCCAGTTTCACGCCGAAGCGGGCAAATTCCTGCGGCAGGAAGGCGCGCGCGAAGCCGACATCCAGCCGCCCGTCGCAGAGCGCGTCCAGCATCGCGATCTCGGCGGCGAGTCTCAGCGGGTGGTTGAACGCCGGCAGCACCGCCCCGGTGACCAGCCGCGCCTTGCGGGTGACCTGCGCGGCCGCGGCCAGGAACAGCATCGGGTTGGGGCTGTAGCCGCCATAGGGAGTGAAATAATGCTCGACCGTACGGACATGGGTGTATCCGTAACGGTCGCAGAGCGAGACCAGGCGCATCGCCTCCGCCCAGTAGGTCTGGGCGGATTTCTCGGTGGGGCCGACATCGGGAAAGAACTGGATTCCCACTTGCATGACGCTTCCCCCCTGGTGGCGTTCCGTCAGGCCGCCTTGGCCATGCCGCGCAGCACGTATTGCAGGATGCCGCCGTGGCGGTAGTACTCCACCTCGTCGGCGGTATCGATCCGGCACAGCACCGGCACCGTATCGGTGGCGCCGTTCGCGCGGTGGACCACCAGCTGCAAGGTGATGCGCGGCGACAGCGCGTCCAGGCCGGCGATGTCGATGGTCTCGTCACCGACCAGCCCGAGCCGCTTGCGGTCCATGCCCTCGGCGAAGGTCAGCGGCAGCACGCCCATCCCCACCAGGTTGGAGCGGTGGATGCGCTCGAAGCTTTCCACGATCACGGCGCGGATGCCCAGCAGCAGGGTGCCCTTCGCCGCCCAGTCGCGCGAGGAGCCGGTGCCGTATTCCTTGCCGCCGAACAGCACCAGCGGCACCCCCTCGGCCTTGTAGCGCATCGCCGCGTCGTAGATCGGCATCTGCTCGCCGGACGGCAGGTGCTTGGTCATGCCGCCTTCCACGCCGGGCACGATCTCGTTGCGGATTCGGATGTTGGCGAAGGTGCCGCGCATCATCACCTCGTGGTTGCCGCGGCGCGATCCGTAGCTGTTGAAATCCTTCTGCTGCACCTGCCGTTCCAGCAGATAGTCGCCGGCCGGCGAGACCTTGCGGATCGAGCCGGCGGGGCTGATGTGGTCGGTGGTGATCGAATCCCCCAGCAGCGCCAGCACCCGCGCGCCCCGGATGTCGGCGACCGGCGTCGGCTCCATCGTGATGCCCTCGAAATAGGGCGGGTTCTTCACGTAGGTCGATCCGTCCGACCAGCGGTAGGTCTCGGTCGGCTCCACCTGCACCGCCTGCCACTGTTTCGGCCCCTTGAAGACCTCGCCATAGCGCGCCAGGAACTGCTCGCGCGAGAGCGAGGCACGCACCGTCTCGGCGATCTCGGCATTGGTGGGCCAGACGTCGCGCAGATAGACCGGCTTGCCGTCCGAGCCGGTGCCCAGCGGCGCGGTGGTGATGTCTTCGCTCATCTTGCCCAGCAGCGCATAGGCGACCACCAGCGGCGGGGAGGCGAGGTAGTTGGCGCGCACGTTCGGATGCACCCGCCCCTCGAAATTGCGGTTGCCCGACAGCACCGCGCAGGCGACCAGCCGGTTGTCCTCGATCGCATCGACGATCGCGTCCTCCAGCGGGCCGGAGTTGCCGATGCAGGTGGTGCAGCCATAGCCCACCAGGTTGAACCCGATCGCGTCCAGATCCGCCTGCAAGCCGGATTTCTCGAGATATTCGGACACCACCTGCGACCCCGGCGCCAGCGAGGTCTTCACCCACGGCTTCGGCGTCAGCCCCTTCGCCCGTGCCTTGCGCGCGACCAGCCCGGCCGCCACCAGCACCGACGGGTTGGAGGTGTTGGTGCAGGAGGTGATCGCCGCCAGCACCACGTCCCCATGCGTGAGTTCGTAGTTCTTGCCGGCGATTTTCACCGAGGTCCCGGCCTCGTTCGCCGGAACCCCCAGCCCCTTGGTCAGTTCGGACTTGAACGCCGTGGCCGCATCCTTGAGGGTCACCCGATCCTGCGGGCGCTTCGGCCCGGCGATGGAGGGCACCACGGTGCCGAGATCCAGCTCCAGCACGTCGGTGAACACCGGCTCCGGCGCGCCCGGCTCGTGGAACATCCCCTGCGCGCGCAGATAGGCCTCCACCAGCGCGATCCGGTGCGTGTCGCGCCCGGAGAGGCGCAGATAATCCAGCGCCACCTTGTCCACCGGGAAGAAGCCGCAGGTGGCGCCGTATTCCGGCGCCATGTTGCCGATGGTGGCGCGGTCCGCCAGCCCCAGCTGGTCCAGGCCGGGACCGAAATATTCCACGAACTTGCCGACCACGCCCTTGCGCCGCAGCATCTGCGTCACCGTCAGCACCAGATCGGTGGCGGTCGCCCCCTCCGGCAGCTTGCCGGTCAGCCGGAAGCCGATCACGTCGGGGATCAGCATGGCGATCGGCTGGCCCAACATCGCCGCCTCGGCCTCGATCCCGCCCACGCCCCAGCCGAGAATCCCGAGTCCGTTGACCATGGTGGTGTGGCTGTCGGTGCCATACAGCGTGTCGGGATAGACGAAGGTCTCGCTACCCTGCTCCGCGGTCCAGACGCATTGGCCGAGATATTCCAGGTTCACCTGATGGCAGATGCCGGTGCCGGGCGGGACCACCCGGAAATCGGCAAACGCCTCCTGGCCCCAGCGCAGAAAGCGGTAGCGCTCGCCGTTGCGCTCGAACTCGATATCGACGTTGCGCGCCAGCGAGTCGGGGCGCCCGCTGACATCGACCATCACCGAGTGATCGATCACCAGATCGACCGGGATCAGCGGGTTCACCTTGGCCGGATCGCCGCCGAGGCGAGTGATGCCGTCGCGCATCGCCGCCAGGTCCACCACCGCCGGCACGCCGGTGAAATCCTGCATCAGGATGCGCGCGGGACGGAACGGAACTTCGCGGTCGGAATGACCCGAAGGCAACCAGCCGGCGATGGCGCGCGCGTCGTCCACCTTGTAGCTGGTGCCGTTCTCGAAGCGCAGGATGTTCTCGAGCAGGACTTTCAGGCTGACCGGCAGGCGCGCGATGTCGCCGATCGCCTTCGCCGCCTCGGGCAGCGAGAAATACTGATAGGTCTTGCCGTCCACGGTCAGGCTGCGGCGGGTTTTCAGGCTGTCCTGGCCGATGGCGGTCATGCTGTCTCGTCCCGCTGGGGACGCTCCTTGTCTCGGGGTGTCGCGCGTGGTGTATGGCGCCGGCGCTTCTGGCGCGGGTTTAACCACAGCCCTTCCGGCGCGTCCATCGACCGCCCCGAGGCAGGGCGCGAGGCGGGTTCGGGTGCTGCGGGCAGAAGCGATCTCGGCATTTCGGGGCGAACGGCTGGTGCTGCGCGACCTCTCCTTCGCGCTGGCGCCGGGCGAGGCGCTGCTGCTGACGGGACCGAACGGATCGGGCAAATCCACCCTGCTGCGGCTGCTGGCCGGGCTGCTGCGCCCGGAGGCCGGGCGGCTGTGGTGGCGGGACGCCGATGCGCTCGCCGACCCGGCCGAGCATGCCACCCGGCTGATCCTGGTCGGCCATCTGGACGCGGTGAAGCCGGCGCTGACCGCGGCGGAAAACCTGCGCCTGCCCGGCGGCGACATCGCCGGCGCGCTGGCGGCGCTGGATCTGACCCGGCTGGGCGAATTGCCGGCGCGGATGCTCTCGGCGGGACAGAAGCGGCGGCTGGCGCTGGCCCGGCTGGCACTGGCCCCGGTGCCGCTATGGCTGCTGGACGAGCCGACCCTGGGGCTGGACGCTGCCTCGGTGGCCCGATTCGGAACCATGCTGGGCGCGCACCGGGCGCGGGGGGGGATGGTGATCGCCGCCACCCACCTGCCGCTGCCGCTGCCCGATGCGCGCGAACTCCGGCTGACATGAACCGCTTCGGCCGCATCCTGTGGCGCGAGCTGCATCTGGCGCTGCGCTATGGTGGCGATACCGTCGCCGCCCTGCTGTTCTTCGTGCTGGCGGGACTGCTGTTCCCGCTGGCGATCGGTCCGGAACCGAAACTCCTGGGCACCGTCGCGCCGGGGGTGGTCTGGGTCGCGGCGCTGCTCGCCGCGCTGCTGCCGCTGGACCGCCTGTTCGGTGCGGATTTCGAGGACGGGTCGCTCGACCTGCTGCTGCTGTCCGGGCTGCCCGCCTTCGCGGTGGCGGGCGCCAAAGCGCTGGCCCACTGGCTGACCACCGGGCTGCCGCTGCTGCTGATCGCGGGGCCGCTGGCGATCATGCTGCGGATGCCGGACGCGGCGCTGCCCGCGCTGCTGGCGGGGCTGCTGCCCGGCACCCTGCTGCTGTCCCTGCTGGGCAGCACCGCCGCCGCGGTGGTGCTGGGCGCGCGACGCGGCGGGGTGCTGCTGCCGCTGCTGGTGCTGCCGCTGGCGGTGCCGGTGCTGATCTTCGGCGCCGCCGCCCCGGCCGCCGCCGCCCTGGGCGAAACCGCCCGGCCCGAGTTGCTGCTGCTCTCAGCGTTGCTGGCAGCTTCCCTGCCCCTGTGCCCGATCGCCGCCGGAGCGGCGCTTCGGGGGGCGGTGGGCTGAAGGAAGGCCAGGGGCCATCCCCCTGGTGGGGGGTCCAGGGGGGCAAAGCGCCCCCCTGGCCTTCCCTTCCCTCACTGTCCCCGAGGCCCATCCAGGCTGGTGGTGAACAGGTCGGGGTGCCGGGCGAGTTTCACGATGCTGATGGCGAAGAACAGGCTGGCGAATGCGGCCAGCACCAGGATCAGCGCCCAGTTGCGCCCGCGGCGGCGGCGGGCGATTTCTTCCGGCGACAGGGATTGGGAGGTCATCGTGCCAGCCGATCCACCGCCAGCGCGGAGAATACCAGGAACAGGTAGGCCAGCGAGAACCGGAACGCCGCCCGCGCCGGCGCATCGTTGGTCAGGCTGCGGCCGGTCCCGTCCTGCCGGTCGCGCAGCACGCGCCAGGCGCTGACCAGGAAGCCGACGTCCAGGATGCTGGTCACGCCCAGATAGACCGGCCCGGCGAAGCCCATGACCCAGGGCAGCAGCGACACGCCGGCCAGCACCACGGTGTAGAGCATGATCTGGCGTCGGGTTTCCCGCCCGCCGGCGACCACCGGCAGCATCGGCACTCCGGCGCGGGCGTAATCCTCGCTGGCGTAGAGCGAGAGCGACCAGAAATGCGGCGGGGTCCAGAAGAACACGATGGCGAACAGCACCAGCGGCACCATCGAGACCGACCCGGTCACCGCCGCCCAGCCGATCACCGCGGGGAATGCGCCGGCCGCGCCGCCGATCACGATGTTCTGCGGCGTCCGCCGTTTCAGCCACATCGTATAGACGAACACGTAGAACAGGATCGACAGGCTCAGCACCGAGGCGGCGGCGGTGCCGACCGCCACGAACATCAGCAGGACGGACGCCGCGGCGAGCGTGATGCCGAAGCCCAGCGCAGCACCGGGCGGCATCCGCCCGGCCGGGATCGGGCGGTTGCGGGTCCGCCGCATCAGCGCGTCGATGTCGCGGTCGTACCACATGTTGATGGCGCCGCATGCGCCGGCGCCGACCGCGATGCAGAGCACGGCGGTGAGGCCGATCACCGGGTTGATGTGACCGGGGGCGATCAGCAGCCCGATCAGCCCAGTGAACACCACCAGCGACATCACCCGCGGTTTCAGCAGGGCGATCCAGTCGGCGATGTCGGTCTGATCGGTCCGCGACGCGACCGGCGCCGGGGCGGATGCCTCGGCGCCGGCGGCGGCGGTATCGGTGACGGAAAGGCTCATGCGTGGCTCATACTCAAAGGCTCAGTCGATCAGCGGCAGTTCCTCGAAGGTGTGGAACGGCGGCGGGGAGGAGACGGTCCATTCCAGGGTGGTCGCGCTGTCGCCCCAGTAGTTGGCCGCCACATGCTCCTTCGAGGTGAAGGTGCGATAGAGCACGTAGAAGAACACCAGGAACGCGAAGCCGGACAGGAAGGCGCCCATCGAGGAGACGTAGTTCCATCCCGCGAAGGCCGAGGGATAGTCCGGGTAGCGCCGCGGCATGCCGGCCGCGCCCAGGAAATGCTGGGGGAAGAAGGTCAGGTTGACGCCGATGAAGGTGAGCCAGAAATGCACCTTGCCCCAGAACTCGGGGTATTGGCGGCCGGACATCTTGCCGATCCAGAAATAGAACCCGCAGAAGATACCGAACACCGCGCCGAGCGACAGCACGTAGTGGAAATGCGCGATCACGAAATAGGTGTTGTGCAGCACCTGGTCGAGGCCGGCGTTGGCCAGCACGATCCCGGTGACGCCGCCCACGGTGAACACGAAGATGAAGCCGATCGCCCACAACATCGGCACCGTGAACTCGATCGACCCGCCCCACATGGTGGCGATCCAGGAGAATATCTTGATCCCCGTGGGCACCGCGATCACCAGCGTCGCGGCCATGAAATAGGCCCGCGTATCGACCGAGATCCCGGAGACGAACATGTGGTGCGCCCACACGACGAAGCCGATCACGCCGATCGCCACCATCGCGTAGGCCATGCCCAGATAGCCGAAAATCGGCTTCTTGCTGAACGTCGAGATCACGTGGCTGATGATCCCGAACGCCGGCAGGATCATGATGTAAACCTCGGGATGGCCGAAGAACCAGAACAGGTGCTCGAACAACACCGGATCGCCGCCACCGGCGGGTTCGAAGAACGAGGTGCCGAAATTGCGGTCGCAGATCAGCATGGTGATGGCGCCCGCCAGCACCGGAATCGACAGCAGCAGCAGGAACGCGGTGACCAGCATCGCCCAGATGAACAGCGGCATCTTGTGCAGGGTCATGCCGGGGGCGCGCATGTTGAAGATGGTGGTGATGAAGTTCAGCGCCCCGAGCAGGGAGGAGATGCCGGCCAGATGCAGCGCGAACAGGGTGCAATCCATGCCGATGCCGGGCTGATAGACCGAATTGGACAGCGGCGGATACAGCGTCCAGCCGGTGCCCGAATCACCCAGCAGCAGCCCGGTCACGATCAGCGCGAAGGCCGGCGGCAGCAGCCAGAAGCTGATGTTGTTGAGCCGCGGGAACGCCATGTCGGGCGCGCCGATCATCAGCGGGATGAACCAGTTGCCGAACCCGCCGATCAACGCCGGCATTACAGAGAAGAAGATCATCAGCAACCCATGGGTGGTGACGATCGTGTTCCACTCCTGGCCGACCTGACAGCCGGTGGTGTTGAAATGCATATAGCGGCAGGCGACGTCGTTGATGACGACCCCGTGCGGATGCAGCAGCTGGGCGCGCATGATCTCGGACAGCACCGCCCCGGTGGTGCCGCCGACAAACGCGAAGATCAGATAGAGGGTACCGATGTCCTTGTGGTTGGTGCTGAAGAACCAGCGGCGAAAAAAGCCCGGCTTGTGATCGTGATGGGCGTGGGCGTCGTGGTGGGCGTGATCGTCGTGGGTGGTGACGGACATCGCTTGCTCTCTTTCGTTCAGGCGCCGGGCGGGATCAGCGCTGCGTCGTCGACGTGTTGAAGGCGAACTGACTGCGGGCAGGGAGCGCCGGGATCAGCGCGGCCGAGGCCTGCTTCGCCGCCGCCGCCTGCCACACCTTGAACTGGGCGGGGGTCACGGCGACGATGTCGATCGGCATCCGGCTGTGGTTGGTGCCGCAGATCTGGTTGCACTCCCCTTCATAGATGCCGGGCTTGTCGATCCGCACCCAGGTCTGGATGGTCCGGCCCGGAATGGCGTAGCGCTGCACGCCGAGCGAGGGGATGAAAAAGCTGTGGATCACGTCCGCGCTGGTGATGAGGAACCGCACATCCTCCCCGACCGGCAACACCAACGGGTTGGAGGCGGTCAGCAGCCGCGCCTCCCCGGACTTCAGCTTGTCGCCGGGGATGATGGCGCTGATAAAATCCAGCCCCTTGGCGTTCGGGTAACCGTATTCCCAGTACCACTGATGCGCGGTGACGTTCACGATCAGCTTCGGATGCGCCGTGTTGTTCTCGTAGAACACCAGCCGGAACGACGGGATCGCGATCGCCACCAGGATCAGGATGGGGATCAGGGTCCAGGCGATTTCCAGGAACGTGTTGTGCGCGGTCAGATTCGGGTGCGGATTGCGCTTGGCGTTGTAGCGCCACATCACCCAGACCAGCAGGGCCGCCACGAAGATGGTGATGAGGATGATGATCCACAGCACCATGTCGTTCAGCGCGATCATGTCGCGCTTGACCGGGCTGAAGCCCGGTTGCAGCCCGATTTCCCACGGCAACGGGTGGCCCAGCACCGGCTCGGGCGGCAACTTCACCCCCTCCGAGCTGCGGGCAAGGATCACCGGCGCCGCGCCGGCGGCCAGGGCCGGGGCCGCCAACGCCAGATTGGCCAGCAGGGTCAGACCGGCACCAAGCCGGCCAGCAACGCGCATCGACCGCATCATTCCGAGCTTTCTTCCCCCATTCGGCACGTCAGTCGGGGTATCCCGGCGGACGGGTCGGACCGGCGGCAACCCCGCCAAGGGGTGGCGTAGCGAAGCCGGTCGGCCAGATCAAGCGCCATATCGCGCCGCGGCAAGGATTATCCGCCCGCGGCGAGCGCGGCCAGGAATTGCCCGCAGAACCGCTCGGCGGTGGCGGAGAAGACCGCCGCCGCCAGCTCGCGATGGCGGGCCTGCCGCTCGGCGTGGCGCATGGTCAGCGCGGCGTGCATCGCCTCGGCGATCTCGTCGGGGTCGTAGGGGTTGACCAGCAGCGCCGCCCCCAGCTCCGCCGCCGCGCCGGCGAAGCGCGACAGGATCAGCACCCCCGGGTCGGCCGGATCCTGGGCGGCGACATATTCCTTGGCCACCAGGTTCATCCCGTCGCGCAACGGGGTGACCACCGCCATCGCCGCGGCACGGTAGAACCCGGCCAGGGTCTCGCGCCGCAGCGGGCGGATCATGTAGCGCAGCGGCACCCAGTCGAACTCGGAATACTGGCCGATGATCCCGCCGACGATGCGGTCGAGCGCCTCGCGCAGGGCCCGGTATTCGGCCACGTCTTCGCGAGAGCGGGCGGCCACCTGCAGGAAGCTGACCCGGCGCCGGTGCTCCGGATGGCGGGCCAGCAGCCGGGCGAACCCGTCGAGCCGCTGCGGCAGCCCCTTCGAGTAGTCCAGCCGGTCCACCCCGATCGCCAGGGCGCGGCCGGCAAGGCTGGCGCGCAGCCGCCGCAACTCCGACCCCGTGGCGGCGGCGGCGGCGGCGGCGGCGAAGCCCGCGGCATCGATGCCGATCGGCACCGCCACCGCCCGCGCCTGCCGCCCGCCCAGGCCGACCGCCCCGTCCGTCTCCGCCAGCCCCAGGATGTCGGTGGCGGCGCGGAGGAAGCTCCGGCGGAACTCCTCGGTATGGAATCCCACCAGATCATAGGCGGCGAGCGCGGCCAGCACCTGCTCGGCCCGCGGCAGCGCGCGCAGGACCTCGGGCGGCGGGAACGGGGTGTGCAGGAAGAAGCCGATGCGCTGGCCCACGCCGCGGGCCCGCAACGCCTCGCCCAGCGGAATCAGATGGTAGTCATGCACCCAGATCAGATCGTCCGGGCGCAGCAACGGTGCCAGGGCGGCGGCGAAGCGGTCGTTCACCGCCCGCCAAGCGTGGTATTCCTCGGCCCGGTAATGCACCAGGCCGAGGCGGAAATGCAGCAGCGGCCACAGCACGTTGTTGCTGAATCCGGAATAATACAGACGATACTCGGATTCCGATAAATCGATGGTGGCATAAGCAACCCCGTCCTCGCCCCGGGTCTCGGCGGGGGTCGCCGCGGGGCGCGCGGCCCGCCGGCCGGACCAGCCGAACCAGAGCGCCCCCGGCCGCAGCGCATCGGCCAGCGCCACCGCGAGCCCGCCCGCCCGCGGCCCCCGCTCGGTGGGCAGCGGCACCCGGTTGGAGACCACCACCAGCCGCCGCCCGCTCATGCCGTCGCCCCGGTTTGCGGCGGGAACCGGTCACACCCTGCCCAAAAAAAGCCAGACCCGGATCGCTTATCTGACGCAACGCCGGAGACACACCCATGCGCATCGCCCAGATCGCCCCGCTCACCGAATCGGTCCCGCCCCGCCTCTATGGCGGCACCGAGCGGGTGGTCTCGTTCCTGACCGAGGAGCTGGTCCGCCAGGGCCACGACGTCACCCTGTTTGCCAGCGGCGATTCGCAAACCGCGGCGCGGCTGGCGCCGATGGCCCCGCGCGCCCTGCGCTTCGAGACCGGATTGCGCGATCACATGGCGCCGATCCTCGGGATGCTGGAAGACGTCTATCGCCGCGCCGACGAATTCGATGTGCTGCATTTCCATCTGGATTATCTGTCCTATCCGCTGTTTTCCCGGCAGCGCACGCCGTTCATGACGACATTGCACGGCAGGCTCGATCTGCCGGAACTACGCCCGGTCTATGCCCGGTTCCCGGCCGCGCCGGTGGTTTCCATCTCGGACGCGCAGCGCCGGCCGTTGCCGGAGGCGAATTTCATCGGCACCGTCTATCACGGTCTGCCATTGGACCTGCTCACGCCGCGCCCGGTCAAGCCCGGATATCTCGCGTTCCTCGGCCGCATCTCGCCCGAGAAGGCGCCCGACCGCGCCATCCGCATCGCCCGGCGCGCCGGCATCCCGCTGAAGATCGCCGCCAAGGTCGATCGGGTGGACGAGGAATATTACCGCGCGAAGATCCGCCCGCTGATCGACGGCCGTCACGTGGAAATGATCGGCGAGATCGGCGACGCGGCCAAGCCCGAGTTCCTGGCCGGCGCCTCGGCCCTGCTGCTGCCGATCGACTGGCCGGAACCGTTCGGCCTGGTGATGATCGAGGCGATGGCCTGCGGCACCCCGGTGATCGCTTTTCCCGCCGGGTCGGTGCCGGAGATCATCGAGGACGGGCGCACCGGCTTCATCGTCCGCGACGAGCGCGAGGCGGTGGCCGCGCTGGGGCGCCTTTCCACGCTCTCGCGCGCCGCGATCCGGGCCCGGTTCGAGGAGCGGTTCAGCGTGGAGCGGATGGCCGCCGATTATCTCACGCTCTACCGCGGCCTGATCGCGCGGGCCCGGCCGCGGCTGCGCGCGGTCGGCTGATCGCTACTGCACCGGGGAGAAGTCGGTCGGCTTCAGGATCCGGTTCTGCATGTCGATCACCACCCCGAGCTCGGCGCCGCGGCGCAGGAAATCCTGCCACGCCGGGTCCGCCGCCATGGCGTTGCGCCGGCGCTCGCGGTCGCCCTGATCCTCGTAGCCCCAGAGATGCACCACCCGGTTGAGCGGCCCCTCAACCGTGGTGAACCAGCCGAGGCAGCGGCCGAGGTATTTCTGCTGCAAGGGCCAGGCGAATTCCTTGTAGAGCGCGACGAACTCGCCCATCCGGTTGGGCTTGCAGGTGTAGATTCGCAGATCGACGATCATGCCCGGGACCTCCCTCTGTTGGCGCCCCGGAGTAGCCGCTTCGCCGATGGCGCGAAACCCCGGCCCCTGGCATGAGGCGGGCGACAGACAGGAGGCAGCAATGGCGGCAACACTCTGGACCCGGATCGGCGTGGGCGCGCAGCTGGCGGGGGCGGCGGTGATGATCGGCAGCGGGGAATGGCAGCTGATCCGCATGGTGCCGCGGCTCGACCCGTTCGTGGCGGTCGCCGCGACGGCGATCAACCTGGTGGTGATCGGCGTGCTCATGGCCGGGCTGGCGCTCTTGCGGCTGGTCTGGGATCGGCTGGCGCGACTCGAACGCGGCGGGGCTTGACGCCCGCGGATGGCGCCTGCCGCCGATCGGTGTAGGATCGCCCGGTATCGCGGGAGGGACGGATGAAGATCGAGCGGGTCGAGACGCTGCGGGCGGATGCCGGCTGGCGCATGTTCTCCTATCTCAAAGTCAGCACCGCCGACGGCATCACCGGCTGGTCGGAGTTCAACGAGAGCTTCGGTTCGACCGGCCTCGCCGATGTGATCGACGGGCTGGCCCCGGTGCTGATCGGCAAGGACCCGCGCCGGTTCGAGGCGATCACCCAGCATCTGCACGTGCTGACCCGCCAGTCGCGCGGGGGGATCAACCAGCAGGCGATCGCGGCGATCGAGAACGCGCTGCTCGACATCGCCGGCAAGGCGGCGGGGATGCCGGTCTGCGCGCTGTTCGGCGGGCCGATCCGCGAGCGGATCCCGGTCTATTGGTCGCATTTCGGCACCTATCGGGTGCGCTCGGCGGCGCTGATGGGGGTGCCGGCGATCGGCAGCTACGACGATCTGGCCCGCCATGCCGAGGAGGTGAAGGCGCGCGGCTTCCGGGCCCTGAAAACCAACATCCTGCCGATGGGCGCCAGCGGCCCGGTGAGCTTCACTCCGGGCTTCGGCCGCACCCCGGGCTGGCCGGAGCTGAACTGGGACAACCGCCTGCTGGCCGGGCTGACCAAGCAGCTGACCACCATCCGCGCCGCCATCGGGCCCGAGATGGGGATGATGCTGGACGTGAATTTCCACTTCAAGACCGAAGGCTTCCGCCGCATCGCCGAGGCGGTGGCGCCGGCGCATCTCACCTGGCTCGAGATCGACACCCATGACGCGCCGTCGCTGGCGCTGATCCGCCGCGATGCCCCCTGCCCCATCGCCTCCTGCGAGACCTTGCACGCGCGGCGCGAGTTCCGCCCGTATTTCGAGAACTACGCGATGGACGTGGCGATCGTCGATGTGATCTGGAACGGGCTGGCGGAGTCGCTCAAGGTGGCGGCGATGGCGGACGTGTACGAGACCAACGTGGCGCCGCATAATTTCTACGGCCATCTGTGCAGCGCGATCAGCGCGCAGTTCTCGGCCAGCGTGCCGAATTTCCGCATCATGGAGATCGACCTCGACAGCGCCCCCTGGCGCGATGAATTCTACGACTGCGCTCCGCTGATCGAGCATGGTGAATATGTGCTGAACATGAAGCCGGGCTGGGGGGTGGAGGTGAACGAGAAGGCGGTGCGCGCACGCCCGCCGCAAGGTTAGAAGCAAGGAAGGAACGACATGGCCAAGTACAGGATCGTCACCCCCGCCGGGGCGAGCTTCACCGTCGCCGGCGGCGGCTACGACACCGAAATGGAACCGCTGGCCGGCATCGACGCCGAGATCGTGGAGGGCCCGACCGACGAGGCCGGCTTCATTGCCGCCGCGCGCGACGCCGATGCGATCTATGCCAAGGGCATCCGCATCACCAAGGCGATCATCGAAGCCCTGCCGGCGAAGTGCCGCGCCATCGTGCTGGGATCGGTGGGTGTCGATAGCGTCGATATCGCCGCCGCCACCGCGCGCGGGATGCCGGTGACCAACTGCCCGGACACCTTCATCGAGGAAGTGGCCGATCACGCCATGGCGCTGCTGCTGGCCGGCTTCCGCCGCGTCATCGAGCAGGACCGGATGGTGCGCGAGGGCCGCTGGCGCGAGGGCCGTCCGGCGCTGCTCCAGATCCCGCGCCTGATGGGCCAGACCCTCGGCTTCATCGCCTTCGGCCACGTCGCCCGCGCCGTCGCCCGCCGCGCCCGCGGCTTCGGGCTGCGCATGATGGCCTACGACCCGTTCATCGAGGAGCTGGTCATGCCCGATTACGGCGTGGTGCCGGCCACGCTCGAGGAGGTGCTGGCGCAGTCCGATTTCATCTCGATGCACGCCCCGGCCACGCCGGAGGCCGAGGGGATGCTGACCGAGGCGCATTTCCGGCAGATGAAGAAGACCGCGGTCTTCATCAACACCGGCCGCGGGCCGACGGTGCAGGAAGCCGGGCTCATCAAGGCGTTGCAGGAGGGCTGGATCGCGCACGCCGCCCTCGACGTGCTCGAGACCGAGCCGCCGGGCAACAACAACCCGATCCTGGGGATGAGCAACGTCACGCTGAGCCCGCACAACGCGTCGGCCTCGGCGCGGTTCGATCCGGCACGCAAGCGGCATGTGGGGCGGGAGCTGGCGCTGGTGCTTTCCGGCAAGTGGCCGATGAGCTGCGTCAACCCGGCGGTGCTGGCGGGCTCGAGCCTGCGGCGCTGGCAGCCGGTGTCGATGGAGCGCGGGCCGAACAGCTGACAGGCGCGCCCCGACGGGGCAGGGTGACCGGGTCCTGGTTCCGGGATCCTGCCCCATGACCACCCCGCGCCTGTCCGGCGTGATGGAGACCGCGCTCTACGTCGCCGATCCGGCGGCCGCGGCCGCCTTCTATCGTGACCTGTTCGGTCTCGAGACGTTCTTCCACGACCCGCGCATGATCGCCCTGGGGCTCCCCGGTGGGGCGGTTCTGCTGCTGTTCGCCCGCGGTGCGACGGATCTTCCCGCACCGGCCCCGGGCGGGGCATTCATCCCCGCCCATGGCGGGACCGGCCGGCTTCATCTCTGCTTCGCGATCCCGTGGAGCGAGGTGTCGGCGTGGGAACAGCATCTGGCCGCGCGCGGAATCGCGATCGAAAGCCGGGTGACTTGGCCGCGAGGCGGCCGGTCGCTCTATTTCCGCGACCCGGATGGGCATTCGATCGAGCTCGCCACCCCCGGCCTGTGGCCGAATGCCTGAATGACCGCCCCCGCCCGCCCGCTTGCGCACTGGGCCAGCCTGATCCTGCTCGGCGCGCTGATCCTGCTCGCCGCCGGCGCGGCGCTGGCGCCATGGCTGCTGGCCGGCGACGGTGCCGAGGCACGGGTGGTGGCGGCGGCGGGGATTTTCACCGCCAGCTACCTGGCGCTGGCGATCGGGCGCATCCCGGGACTCGCCATCGACCGTGCCGGGATCGCGCTGGTCGGGGCGAGCCTGATGGTGGCCTCCGGCGCGATTTCGCTGCCGGCGGCCTACAAGGCGATCGATATCGACACCATCACCCTGCTGCTGGGCATGATGATCGTGGTGGCGAATCTGCGCCTGTCGGGGGCCTTCGCGCTGGTCGCCGCATGGATCGCACGGCGCGCGGCGGGGCCGGTGGCGCTGCTGGCGGCGGTGGCGCTGGTCTCCGGCGTGGCTTCGGCATTCCTGGTCAATGACGCGATCTGCCTGGTGCTGGCGCCGCTGGTGGTGGAGCTGGCGCTGGAAGCCGGGTTGCGCCCCCTGCCCTATCTGCTGGCCACCGCGATGGCCTCCAATATCGGCTCGGTGGCGACCATCACCGGCAACCCGCAGAACATGCTGATCGGCGGGTTCTCGGGGTTGCCCTATGCGACCTTCGCCGGCGCGCTGGCGCCGGTGGCCGGGCTGGGATGGCTGGCGATGCTGGGGCTGGTACTGGCGCTGCACCGGGGGGATTTCCGCCGTCCGGAGCGACCCCGGGTGGCCCCGCCGCCGCCACGCGGGGTGAACCGGGTGCTGGTGGGGCGCGCGGTGGCGGCGACGGCGGCGGTCATCGTGCTGTTCTTCGCCGGCCAGCCGCCGGCCAAGGCGGCGATCGTGGTCGGCGCAGCGCTGCTGCTGACGCGGCGGGTCAAGAGCTGGCGGGTCTATGCCGAGGTCGATTGGTCGCTGCTGCTGATGTTCGCCGGGTTGTTCGTGATCGTGGCGGGGGCCGAGCAGCGGCTGCTTTCCCCGGCGGTGCTGGCCGCGGTGGGGCGGTTGCATCTCGAACGCGTGCCGGTGCTGGCGGGGATCACGCTGGTGCTCTCCAACCTGGTCAGCAACGTGCCGGCGGTGCTGGTGCTGCGGCCGTTCGTCGCCGCGCTGGCGGATCCGCGGCGGGCGTGGCTGGTGGTGGCGATGGCCTCCACCCTGGCGGGGAACCTGACCCTGCTGGGTTCAATCGCCAATCTGATCGTGGCCGAGAAGGCGGCGCGGCGAGGGGTGGCGATGACCTTCGGGGCCTATCTGCGGGTGGGGGTGCCGGTGACGTTGGTGACGTTGGGGATCGGGATCTGGTGGTTGGGCTAGCCCGGCCGAGCGATTGTCTCGCCCCCGAAACCTATGCCGCCTCCCGGATCGCGTGGACGAACCCATCCGCCTCCGTGCTCAGCCGCGCGGCTTCCCCGGCCAGCGCATCCGCCGCCGCCAGCACGCCGCCCGCTTCCTCCCCGGTCCGTCGTACCGCCTCGGCCACATGCGCGGCGTTCCCGGTCACCTCCGCCGTCCCCGCCGCCACCTGCTGTACCGCGCGCGCGATCTCCGCCGTCGCCGCCCCCTGCTGGCCCACCGCGTCGGCAATCCCGCCGGCGATCGCGTGCATCCGCTGGATCGTCCCGGCGATCGAGCGCAACGCCTCCACCGCCGCCCCGGTCGCCCCCTGCATCGCCGCGATCTGGCTGCCGATCTCCTCGGTCGCCCGCGCCGTCTGCGTCGCCAGGGTCTTCACCTCGGCGGCCACCACGGCGAAGCCCTTGCCCGCCTCCCCGGCCCGCGCCGCCTCGATCGTCGCGTTCAGCGCCAGCAGATTGGTGCGCCCCGCGATATCGCCGATCAGCCGCACCACCTCGCCGATCCGCCCCGCCGCCTCGGCGAGCCCGGTGACCGAGCGATCGGTCGCCTCCGCCTCGCGCACCGCCTGGCCGGCGATTCCGGCAGATTCCGCCACCTGCCGCCCGATCTCGGCCACCGAGGCGGAGAGTTCCTCGGCACTCGCCGCCACCGCGCCGACATTGGTCGCCGCCTGCTCGGAGGCCGCGGCCACCGCAGTGGTGCGCCCGCCGGCATCGTCGGCCATGGCGGACAGCGTCCGCGCCGTCTCCCGCATCCCCCCGGCCCGGGTGCCCAGGTCGCGGGCGATCGCGCCCACGGTCTCCTCGAACCGCGCCACCAGCCGCACCTGCCGGGTCGCGCGGTGCCAGGTGACCACCGGCCCCAGATAGGCGCCGTCGCGGTCGCGGATCGCGCTGATCACCACGTCGAACCAGTCGTCGGCCAACCGCACCCGCGCCCGCGCCGGCAAGCCGGAGGGATCCGCCAGCCGTGCCGCCGACAGCGCTGGATCGTCGCCCAGCACCGCCACGTTATGCCCCGTCAGCGCCTCCGGCGGTGCCGGCAGCGCCGCCGCCACCGCGCCCAGCAGCTCCGTCCCCCGCGGGTTGATGTAGGTGATGGCACCGTCGATGCCCGCGGTCAGCAGGCCGATCGGCAGGTTGCGGATGATCTCGGCCTTCACGAAGGCATCGCGCACCACCGCGCGCAGGGCCTCCAGCGCGGCGGCCATGCGCCCGATCTCGTCGCGCCGCCCGGCTGCCATGCCCCCGGCGGAAGCGCGGGCATCGCCCGCCGCCATGGCGGTCACCAGCGCCGTCATCGCCCGTATCGGCCGCCCGATCGCGCGCGCGGTCAGCCAGCCGGAGACCACCAGCACCAGCCCGATCGCCAGCGCGATCGCCGCCAGCCGCCGCCCGGCCGTGCGCCGCGCCGCCGCCGCCGCCGCCGCCTGGCCGCGCGCCGCCGCGTCGAAGGCCCCGGCCGCCGCGCGCAGGCTGCCGGCCAGGCGGCGCTGCAACAGCGCCACCGGCCCGGCCTCGAGCCGGTTCAGCGCCAGGGTCTGCTTCACCGCCGCCCGCGCCGCCTGGGCGATGCCCCCGCCCAGCGTCGCCAGGGTGCGCGCATCCCCCAGCGTCGCCGGCGGCAGTTTCAGCGCCAGCAGCGCGGTCATCGCCGCCGTGGCGGCGGCGTGTTCGCGCCTGATGCCGTCGGCGGCGACGAAATTATCAGTGGCCAGGAATTGCAGCGCCGCCAGTTCCAGCCCCTGCATGTGCCGCCGGTAGCGGGCCAGCAGCAGCCGCGCCCGCGCCAGTACGACCGGATCGGTGCCCGCCAGCTTGGCCGGCGCGGCCGGGGTGCTGCCGGGAATAACGATCGCCGCCGTCGCGCTACCCGGGATGATCGGGGCCGCCTGCCCCCCTTGCGCCAGATCCGCCGTCAGCGCCCCCGCGCTGGTCACGAAATTGCGTCGGGCTTCCAGCAGATGCGCGCCGCGAATGCGCAGCAGCTTGCGCCGCAAGGTCGCGGTCCGGCTCAGCATCAGGGCGAACCGGTGCAGGCTGGCGGCGGCGGCGGCGAGTTCGGCTTCGGTCGACCGATCGGAACTGCCGCGCCGCGCGGCGGCAAGGATCGCCGCCCCCCGTCGGGCCAGCGCGGCGCCGCGTGCCTGGGTCTTCGCCAGCCCGGGGATGGTCTGCTCGGCGGCCAGCACCTCCGCCAGCGCGCCCAGCCTTGCGCCCACCACCAGCACGTCCCCCACCCGGCGCTGCGCGGCGCGCGCCGCGGCCACCCGCGCGCCGGCCCGCGCCAGCGCATCCAGCCCCCCGCGCGCCGAGACATAGAATCCGCCCAGCAACGCCAGCGTCAGCGCGGCGGACAGGGCCAGTTTGCGGCCGATCGAAAGGTTGCGCAGCCGAGGCATCGCCGGCGGTCTCCGTCATCGTCGCCGCAGGCTGCACGCCAATTTCCTAACCCGCGGTGAACGCCCGCGCGGCCAGGAACACGCCGGCGATGGCGGCCGAGGCGATCAGCCACGCCACCGCCGCATAGGCCGCATTCCACCGGGTGCTGACCTGCCAGGGCGA
>JAKBCO010000207.1 GCA_021807785.1 Pseudomonadota bacterium | reverse complement strand
AAACCTTCCGCTCCGAAGGACCCGATCGTCCGGCTGGTGTTCAAGGCCACGGTGGTCGCGGTGGAAGTGCGCAAACCTGCCGGGAAATGGGAGAAACTTGCGGGCGCCGCCTACGCCAGCGTGCTAGCCGACCCGGAGACCGGCTGGCCTCGCGGGCTGGGGTTGGAGGTGATGCCGGGGCTGCCGATGCTGATGCGCGACAACAAGGACCTCGCCGTGTTCGAGCGCATGGCCCCGCCGCGGCGCTCCTGACCGGCGCGGATTTCCCTTCCGCTGCCCGCGCCCCTACACTGCGGGGCCCGAGCCCGCGGCTGAGGAGAGCCCCATGACCCCACCCTTCGGCGCCAATTCCAACGCCGCCCGCGACATCGCCAGCGTCCTGCATCCCTATACCGATCTCGAAGCCCATCTCACCCAGGGTCCCACCGTCATCACCCACGGCAAGGGTGTGCGGGTGTGGGACGACGCCGGGAAGGACTATATCGAGGCGGTGGCCGGGCTCTGGTGCGCCTCGCTCGGCTTCGACAACGAACGCCTGGTCGAAGCCGCTGCGCGGCAGATGCGCAAGCTCCCATTCTATCACGGGTTCACCGCCAAATCGCACGAACCCTGCATCGAACTGGCCGAGATGCTGCTGGCCCGTGCGCCGGTGCCGATGAGCAAGGTGTTCTTCGCCAATTCCGGATCGGAAGCGAACGATACCGCGATCAAGATGATCCGCTACATGAACAACGCGCTCGGCCGCCCGGCCAAGAAGAAGATCGTCGGCCGGGTCAAGGGCTATCACGGCATCACGCTTGCCGCCGCCTCGCTCACCGGCCTGCCCGCCAACCACCGCAGCTTCGACGTTCCGCTGCCTGGCTTCGTGCATACCATGACCCCGCACCACTACCACGAAGCCCGCCCGGGCGAGGATGAGGACGCCTTCGCCTCCCGCTGCGCCGAGACGCTGGAGCGGTTGATCCTGGCCGAGGGCCCCGAGACCGTCGCCGCCATGTTCGCCGAGCCGGTGATGGGTGCGGGCGGCGTGATCGTGCCTCCGCATGGGTATTTCCCGAAGATTCAGGCGGTCTGCCACAAATACGACGTGCTGTTCGTCGCCGACGAGGTGATCTGCGGCTTCTGGCGCACCGGCAGCTACTGGGGCAGCCAGACACTCGGGATCGAACCCGACATCCTGGTCTGCGCCAAGGCGCTGTCCTCGGCCTATCTGCCGATCAGCGCAGTGATGGTGAACGAGCGGGTCTTCCAGGCGCTCGCAGCGGAAAGCCACAAGATCGGCACCTTCGGCCACGGGTTTACCTATTCCGGCCACCCGGTGCCGGCGGCGGTGGCGATCGAGACGCTGAAAATCTACGACGAGACCGATATCGGCAGCCATGTCGCCGACGTGGGCGCGCATTTCCAGCACGAGCTGCGCCGCCGTTTCGCCGAACATCCGCTGGTGGGGGAAGTGCGCGGCCTCGGCCTGATCGCCGCCTTCGAGCTGATGGAGGACCGCGCCGCCCACCGCAAATTCGACCCGGCCGCCAAGGTCGGCCCGAAACTCACGCGGCTGATGGAAAGCGAAGGCGTGATCTCGCGCGCGGTGCCGGGGGAAACCGTCTGCTTCTCGCCGCCGCTCGTCATCACCCGGGCGGAGATCGACGACCTGCTGACCCGAGTGGAGCGGGCGCTGGGGACGCTGACCGCCGAGCTCCGGGGCGGCAAGCTCACCGCCGTCTGAGCGCATGGCCGAGGGGCTGCCCGCCGCCTTCGCCCAGGTCCCCGCGCTCGCGCGCGGGACCGACGGGCGGATCCGCCTTTGGACCGCCGGCGCCGCGCGGCTCTACGGCTGGTCGGCGGCGGAGGCGCTGGGCCAGCACGCGGCGGCGCTGCTCGATACCCGCCCCTCCGACCCGCCCGAGGCGATCGCCGCCAGACTCGCCGCCGAGGGCGCTTGGCACGGCACCGCGCGCCAGCGGGCGGCCGACGGGCGGCGGCTGGATGTCGCGGCGCACTGGGCGGCCGAACGTGACCCGGCCGGCGCCATCACCGCGGTGCTGGAAATCGCCACCGACATCGGCGCCACTGCCGAGGCCAATGCCGCGCTCTATCGTCTCGCCGCCATCGTCGAAGCGTCCGACGATGCAATCGTGGGCGAGGACCTCGATGGGTGCATCACCAGCTGGAACGCTGCCGCCGAGCGCATGTTCGGCCACCCCGCCCCGGCGATGCTGGGGCAGCCGTTCGCCGTGCTGGTGCCGCCGGATCGCGCCGCCGAGGCCGCGGCCATCGCCGCGCGCATCCGCGCCGGCGGGCGCGTGGAACCCTATGAGACGGTCCGCCTGCGCGCCGACGGCTCCGCCCTGCCGGTGTTGCTGACGGTGGCGCCCATCCGCGATGCCGACGGCCATATCACCGGCGCCTCCTGCATCGCCCATGACATCACCAACCGGCGCGACGCCGAGGCGGCGCTAAGCGCCAAGCAGGCCGAGCTCGTGCATCTCTCGCGCCTGTCCGAACTCGGCCAGATCGCCTCGGCCCTGGCGCATGAGATCAACCAGCCGCTTACCGCCATCGCCAACTACGCCGCCGGCGCCGACCGGCTGCTGGCGGCCGGCCGCGCCGAGGCCGCCGCCGGTGCGATCGCTCGGATCGTCGAACAAGCTGCCCGCGGCGCCGGCATCGTGCAGCGGATGCGCGATTTCATGCGTAAGCGGGAGACCGAGACCCGCGCCGAATCCCTGGCCACCGCGATCGAGGAAGCCTGCGCGCTCGCGCTGATCGGCACCACCACCCACCCGGTCCGGCTGACCCGCGCCATCGCCGCCGACGCCACCATGGCCGTTATTGACCGGGTGCAGATCGAACAGGTGCTGTTCAACCTGATCCGCAACGCGATCGAGGCGATGGCCGGGCAGCCGCGCCAAGACCTCACCGTGGCCACCCGCCGGTTGGACCGCGGGATGGTGGAGATCAGCGTGGACGACACCGGCCCGGGCCTGCCGGAGACCGTCCGCGAGCGCCTGTTCCAGCCTTTCGTCACCACCAAGGCGGCGGGGCTCGGCATGGGGCTTTCGATCTGCCGGGCGATCGTGCAGGCGCATGGCGGGACGCTGGCGGCCGAGACCAACGAAACCGGCGGCACCACTTTCCGGCTCAGCCTGCCGGCGGCGGACGAAAAGGCGGATCGTTGATCTGCGTCAAGGCAGTCGGCGCGACGCGGCGGCTGGTATGGCATCGGGCGCGCGTCCCGCCCCGCAACCGCCGTCAGCCGGAATCCCTCGTGCCCGTTTCCCCTCGCCCCGCGCGTCGGCCATGACCGCCGCCTCCCCCCGGATCGCCATCGTGGACGACGACGCGGCGGTGCGCGAATCCCTGAGGTTCCTGCTGGAAGTCTCGGGCTTCGCGGTGGACACCTTCGCCTCCGCTGCCGAGTTCCAGACCCGGCGCCCGCTCGCCAATCCGGGAGGCATCATCCTCGACCACCACATGCCGATCGTGAGCGGGCTCGAGCTGGTGGCGCAGCTGCGCGCCGCCGGCGATACCCTGCCGGTGCTGCTGATCACCGGCTCTCCCTCCCCCGCGATCGCCGAGCGCGCGGCGGCCCTCGGGGTGCGGGTGGCGGAGAAGCCGCCGTCGGAGCACGAGCTGCTGGCCTTCGCCCACAGCGTCGCCGGCTGATCGCCCGGCGGGGCTTGGTCGTGGCCCCGCTCGGGGCTATCTGCGCTGGGCGCCCTTTGCTCACGGAGCCGCCGATGCCCGCCCCGGTCCAGTACGATGTCTGCGTGGTCGGCGCTGGCCCGGTGGGCGGAACCCTGGCCTGCCGGCTGGCGGAAGCCGGGCTCCGCGTGGCGGTGGTGGACCGCGCCGCGCTGCCGCCGATGGAGCACCCGGATTTCGACGGTCGCGCCTATGCCATCGCCACCGGATCGCTGCCGTTCCTGGAAGCATCCGGGGTGTGGGATGCGCTTCCCGCCCCGTCCGGCCCGATCGCGCATATCCGGGTCACGGACGGCCGTCTCGGCCGCCCCGCCTCGCGGCTCTTTCTCGATTTCCAGGCCGCGGCCCTGGGCCCGGACGCCGGGCCGTTCGGCTGGATGGTGGAGGCCCGCGCGCTGCGGGTGGCGCTGAACGCCCGGCTGCACGCGCTCCCCGCGATCGCGGTCTTCGCCCCGGCCGAAGCCGCCATCGCCCGCGAATCCGGGGGCGTCAGCATCGCCATCGCCGGTGGCCCCAGCCTGACCGCGCGGCTGGTGGTGGCCGCGGAGGGGCGCAACTCCCCGCTGCGCGCGGCGGCCGGCATCCCGGTCACCCGCCTGCCCTACGGGCAGACCGGCATCGTCTGCGCGGTGGCCCACGAGCGCCCGCACGAGCAGACCGCGCTCGAGCATTTCCTGCCTGCCGGCCCCTTCGCACAGCTGCCGATGGCCCCCTCCGCCGAGGCTGGCCCCGATCTGTCGGCGATCGTCTGGACCGAGCGCACCGCCGATGCCGCCCGCATCCTGGCGCTGGACCCGGCCCGGTTCGCCGCCGAACTCACCCGCCGGCTGGGCGATCACCTGGGGGCGATCCGCCCGGTGGGGCGGCGTTGGAGCTACCCGCTGTCGGCGATGTTCGCGCATCGGCTGGTGGCGACCAGGCTGGCGCTGGTGGGCGACGCGGCCCACGGCATCCACCCGATCGCCGGCCAGGGCCTCAATCTCGGCTTCCGCGATGCCATCGCGCTGGCGGACCTGCTGATTCGCGCCCACGCGGCGGGCGAGGACCTCGGCGCGCCGGGCCTGCTGGCCCGCTACCAACGGGCGCGGCGGGCCGACAACCTGCTGATGCTCCTGGTGACCGACGGGCTGGACCGGCTGTTCTCCACCAATAACCCGGTGCTGCGGCTGGGGCGGGATCTGGGGCTGGCTGCCGTCGATCGGATTCCGCCGCTCAAGGCGGCGTTCATGCGCCAGGCCATGGGCCTGGCTACGAGCCGCTGAACCAGTTGTAGCCCTGATCCTCCCAGTAGCCGCCCGGATAGACGTTGGTGACCCCAAGCGCCACCAGCGATTTCGGGTTCTTGAAGCCGAGCTTGGTGGGAATCCGCAGGCGCAGCGGAAACCCGAATGCCGGCGTCAGCGGCTTGCCCAGGAAATCCAGCGCCAGGATGGTCTGCGGGTGCAGCGCCGATTCCATGTCGATGCTGGAATAGTAGCCGTCGGCGCAGCGGAACGAAACATAGCGGGCGCGGGTGTCGGCGCCGATCCGGCGCAGGAACCACTGGAGCGGCACCCCGCCCCATTGGCCGATCACCCGCCAGCCCTCCACGCAGACCAACCGCGTGATCTGGCTCTGCTGCGGCGCGGCGCGGAGATCGGCGAGCGTCCAGACCCGCCGCTCGGTCACCAGCCCCGAGAGTTCCAGCTTCCAGGTGGCGCCATCGACCACCCGCACCTGGTCGCGGTCGTAATAGGCGTTGAAGCGGGGCGGGCGGGTGATGGCGCTGGCGGGAAAGGTCGGGGCCAGGGTGTGAGGGTTGAAGAGCGCCGCCTGGACGCGGTCGTTCCATGACGACATCGCGCGCAGGAAGCGGTCGGCCAGATCGGGATGTTGCAGATTGTCGTAGTCGCAGCCGCCCAGCAGCCCGGTGGCGCCGAGGGCGAGCGCGCGGCCGAGCAGGGCGCGGCGATCGATCTCGCGGCTCATGGCGCGGTCTCCTCGGTGCCGCCGGCGATCATTGGCCACAGCACCCGCGGCACCAGCGCCACCAGCGCCAGATGGACGGCCAGGAAGCCCACGATCCCGGCCATGGCGAAGAAATGCACGTAACGCGAGGCGCGAAAGCCGCCG
>JAKBCO010000206.1 GCA_021807785.1 Pseudomonadota bacterium | reverse complement strand
GCGCCGCGGGCCGGGCGCCGGGGCGGATGATGTCGGCCGAGGCGGTGGCGCGGATCGGTCTCGATGGCTTGGCGCGCGGGCGGGGGCTGGTGGTGGCGGGCGGCGGCAACCGGGCGACGGTGTTCGCACTGCGCTTCGCGCCGCGCGGGCTGGTGGCGCGGCTGGCGATGGGGGTGACGCGCAGGCGGTGAGGGCCGGGGTATACTGGTCCAGGTCGCGGCGAATGCCGTAGAACCCTCGCTGCCCTCGCCATCCAGGAGAATACCGCTTGGCCCTCCCCGCGCCGCAGCCGCTCCGCCCGCGCCCGACCCAGTGGCCCTATCGGGCCGATCCACCGCAACGATACTGGGGGAATTACGAGCGCTACCAGCAGCGGGGCGGCTTGGTCGATCTCGACGCCGACATCGCCGGATTCGTCGGGCACGGCAATGTCGGCGACATCGCCCGATTTTATTTTTTCTGTCTGGCATTCGACCAGATCTGCAAGGACGGGATCGCGGGCGATCTCGCCGAGTTGGGCGTCTACCGGGGCGAAACCGCCGGGTTGCTGGCCCGCATGGCTCGCCGGATGGGGCGCACCGCCTGGCTGCTCGACACGTTCGCGGGATTCGATGCCGCCGACCTGACCGGCATCGACGGTGGCCAGAGCAAGCAGTTCGCCGATACCTCGCTGGAAACCGTACGCGCTCTGGTGGGGGAGGATTCCACCCGTTTCGTCGCCGGTCACTTTCCCGCCTCCGCAACCGGGTTGCCGGAAAACCGATACTGCCTCGTGCATATCGACTGTGATCTCTATGCCCCGATTTCGGCCGGGCTCTCCTATTTCTACCCGCGCTTGGCGCCGGGCGGATTCCTCATCGTGCATGACTATTCCAGCCTGGCTTGGGAAGGCGCCGAGAAGGCGGTGGATGATTTCTTCGCCGATAAGCCGGAGGCCATCATGCCGCTGCCGGATGGATGCGGCAGCGTGGCGATCCGCAAGGCGCGGTCGGTAGCCATCACCGAAGCGGGCGCACTCGGCTCGCTCGGTAGCAGCTGGACCCTTGCCCAAGGCGACGCCGTTCGTCACCTGCTCGGTCCGGGCTGGAGCGGGGTCGAGTCCTGGGGGGTCTGGGGTGTCGGGCCCGCGCATGAACTGCGGCTGCGGCTGGCGGCGGGAGCCTCTGATCGCGTGCTGGAATGCGACGTCGAACTGGCGGTCGCAGTCACACCGGGCGAGCATTTCGTCGATGTGATGGTCGCTGACCGGCCGGTGGCCCGGTGGCAGTTCTCTGTCGGTGCCAATCGAGGGATTCGGCGGGCGGTGCTGCCGCCGGGGCCACCCGGCGGCGAGATGGTTCTGCGCTTCCGCCCGCAGGCCACCTTGCGGCCTTGCGATCACGACCGGACCAAGACGGATAACCGCCCCCTCGGAATGGCGTTGCACGCCGTACGACTGGCCGCCTGATATCATCCGGCCATTCGGCCGGGTGATATGTGCGCCGGGCTGGCGGGCGGTTGGTATGACTCGCGGGCTCAGACCGGCTCGGCGGCGAAGACCATTCCCGGCGCCGCCAGCTCGTCCTGCGCCGCCACCAGCGCCAGCTCGCGCTGCCCCAGCGCGGCGGTAACGCGCAGCACCGCGTGCAGCGCCGCGACCGCGGCCGCCAGCGCCGCCGGAGCGGAGCGCAGGCGGAGAAGATGCAACAGGAACAGCCCAGCCAGCAGGTCTCCGGCGCCGTTGACCGCGATCGGCAGCCGCGGCGTGCGCACGCACCACGCGCCAGCGGGTCCCGTCATCAGCACGGAGAGCTCATCGTTGCCGCCGGGCAGGCTGCTCGCCAGCACCAGGCGCGGCCCATCGCCGCGCATCCGCGCCGATAGCGCGGCCGCCGCCGCCGCCGCCTCGGCCACGCTGCGCACCTCAAGTCCGGTCAGCGCGGCCAGCTCGAACCGGTTCGGCGTCAGCACATCCGCCGCCGGCGTCGCCCGGTCGCGGAAGAACGCCTCGATCCCAGGGCGGACATAGCTTCCCGGCCCGTCATCGCCGATCACCGGATCGCAGGCCCACAGCGCCGCCGGGTTCGCCACACGCACGGCGCCAACCGCGTCCAGCACCACCGGCCCGGTGGCGGGATCGCCGAGATAGCCCGACAGCACGCCGTCGCACCCGCCCAGCACGCCGCGGGCGGCGATGCCGTCCAGCAGCGCGCGCACCGCCTCGGGCGGGGTGACGCCGCCGGTGAATCCGCCATAGCCGGGATGGTTGGAGAACTGCACCGTCGCCACCGGCCAGACCTCGGCGCCCAGGCGCTGTAACGGAAACACGCAGGCGCTGTTGCCGACATGGCCATAGGCGACCGCCGAGGCGATGGCGAGCAGGCGGATCGGGCGCGCCGACACCTCACCCGCTCCCCAGCGGCACCGTCGGGTCGGCCAGCACCCGCGGGTCCACCACCCGTCCGCTCTGGATCAGCTGCGTGCCCAGGCGGATCTCGCGCGGCGCCCCGGCCGCGCTCACCCCCACCACCCGACCCTCGGCGTCCAGATGCACCGCCACCAGCCGACGTGGCTCAGCCACCCGCAGCAGGGTGCGCGCGGCTCGCCCGGGCAGCCCGGCAACTTGCAGATTGACCCCGTACTGATCGGTCCAGAACCAGGGCACATCGTCATAGGATCGTCCCGTCCCGGCCATCGCCTCTCCCGCCGCCGTCCCGTGATTCTGCGCGTGCCGCCAGGTCTCGAGCCGCAACAGCCCGTCCGGGACCAGCGGATGCGGGAACGCCGCCACATCCCCCGCCGCGAACACGCCCGGCACCGAGGTCGCGGTCAGCGCATCCACCACCACCCCGTTCTCCACCGCGCAGCCGGCGGCGGCAGCAAGCGTGGTCTCCCGCGCCATCCCCACCCCGACCAGCACCAGATCGGCCGGGAAGCTGCGGCCGTCGGCACAGGTCACGGCGTCCGCCTCGATCCCCGTGACGGAGACGCCGAATTCCAGCCTCACCCCGGCGGCGCGATGCAGGTCGCACACGAATCCGGCCACCTCCGCCGTCACCGCCCGTCCCATGGCAACGGGGGCGGCTTCCAGCACCGTCACCTCGGCCCCGCGCGCCCGCGCCGAGGCCGCCGCCTCCAGCCCGATCACCCCGGCGCCGATGCAGACCACAAGCCGCGCCTCCGCCAGCCGGGCGCGGATGGCCCGCGCGTCGGCGATGTCGCGCAGCACCAGCGCCCGCTCCCCGCCCGGCACGGCGAGCCGCCGTGCTTGCCCGCCGGTGGCGATCAGCAGCCGGTCGAACCGCAGCTCCCGCCCATCCGCCAGCGCCAGGTGGCAGGAGGCAGCGTCGATCCCCGTCACCGGCGCGCCGAGCCACAGCGTGATGTCGAGCTCGGCGTAGCGCGCGAGCGGGTGAAACCACGACGGCTCCGGCTCCTCCGCCGCGGTCAGCCAGGTTTTCGACAGCGGCGGGCGTTCGTAGGGGTGGTGCGGCTCCGCCCCGATCAGCACGATGCGTCCGGCGAAGCCCGCGCGGCGCATCGCCACCGCCGCCCAGGCCCCGGCCTGGCCGGCGCCGACGATCACGTTGGTTTCGGTCATCCGCCGACCTTCCCCCGCGGCGCGCCGGCTTGTCCAGGGGCCCGTTTGTGTCCGCCGCCGATCCTTCCTATGTGTGGTGGGTTCTGTGCGGAGACCCCGAATGCATACCGGCGGCTTCCCGGTCGATCTGGTCCTGTTCGGCCTGATCGCCCTGTTCCTGGTGCTGCGGCTGCGCTCCATCCTGGGCCGGCGCACCGGCTTCGAGCGTCCGCCGATGCCGTTCCAGCCACCCGGCGCGGCCGGCCCGACGCCGCCCCCCGGCCCCGCGGTGATCGAGGGCCATGCCGAGGCCGCCGCGCCGCATCCCGGGGTGCCGGATCCGGCTGGGCCGGTCGGCCGGACCTTGGCCGCCATCGCCGCGCAGGACCCGTCGTTCCAGCCGGCCCGGTTCCTCGGTCAGGCCGAGCAGGCGTTCCGCATGATCGTGACCGCCTTCGCCGGCGGCGACCGGGCGGCGTTGCAATCGCTGGTCGCCCCCGACGTCTTCCATGCCTTCGATCAGGCGATCGCCGCCCGCGATGCCGCCGGCCACCGTCAGCAGACCGAGATCCGCGCGGTGCCGACGGTGGCGATCGAGGCCGCGGAGCTCGCCGGGCGCACCGCCCGCGTGACCGTGCGCTTCGTCTCCGACCAGGTCACCCTGACCACCGATACCGCCGGCCATCCGATTTCCGGCACCGACGCGGTGACCGAACTCACCGATGTCTGGACCTTCGAGCACGCGCTGGGCGGGGGGGATCCGACCTGGCGGCTGACGGCGGTGCGCGGGGGCTGAACGGCGGCGCGGGCCGCGACAACGGGGGGATTCATGGCGGATGTGATGCTGGTGACGGGCGGCAGCCAGGGGATCGGGGCCGCGATCGTGCGCGCGGCGGCGGCGCGGGGCTACGCGGTGGCGTTCACCTATCGGGAGAACCGGGCGCTGGCGGAGGCGCTGGCCGGGACCATCGCCGCCGCCGGCGGGCGGGTCCTGCCGGTCCGCGCCGAGATGGCCGAGGAGGCCGACATCCTGGCCGCCTTCGCCGCCACCGACCGGGCTTTCGGCCCGCTCTCGGTGCTGGTGAACAATGCCGGCACCACCGGGCCTACCGCGCGGCTGGACGCGGTGACCGGGGCGATCCTGGATACCGTGCTGGCGGTCAATGTGCGCGCCCCGTTCCTGGCGATCCGCGAGGCCGCGAAGCGGATGGCGCGGGATCTCGGGGGCGCGGGCGGGGCGATCGTGAACGTTTCCTCGCGCGCCGCCGAGCTGGGCGGGGCAGGGGAGTGGGTGCATTACGCCGCCTCCAAGGGTGCCTTGGACAGCCTGACCCTCGGCGCGGCCCGCGAACTCGGCCCGCGCGGGATCCGGGTGAACGCGGTCAGCCCCGGGCTGATCGAGACCGACCTGCACGCTCGCGCCGGCCTGCCGGACCGGGTGGCGCGGCTGACCGCCGGGGTGCCGATGGGCCGGGCGGGATCGGCCGAGGAAGTGGCCGAGGCGGTGCTGTTCCTGGCCTCCCCGGCGGCATCCTATATCAGCGGGGCGATCGTCCCGGTTTCCGGAGCCCGATGATGGAACCTCGTCTGGCCTTGATCGTGGGGGCGGGCAGCGGACTCTCGGCGGCGCTGGCGCGACGGTTCGCGCGCGCCGAGATGCAGGTGGCGCTGGCCGCGCGCGACCCCGGCCACCTGGCGGCTCTTTGCGCCGAAACCGGGGCGGCCTCCTTCGCCTGCGACGCCGCCGAACCCGAGGAAGCCGCGGGCCTGTTCGACGCCGTGGTGGCATCGCTCGGGGAGCCGGATGTGGTGGTCTATAACGCCGCCGCCCGCGCCCGCGGCCCGGTGGCCGCGCTGGTGCCGGCCGAGGTGGCCCGTGCGATCGCGGTCAGCGCTTTCGGCGGCTTCCTGATCGGCCAGCAGGCGGCGCGGCTGATGGAGCCGAAAGGGGCGGGGACCATCATCTTTACCGGCGCCTCGGCCTCGGTGAAGGGGTATCCGCAATCGGCGCCGTTCGCGATGGGCAAGTTCGCCCTGCGCGGGCTGGCACAGAGCATGGCGCGCGAGCTGGCGCCGAAGGGCGTGCATGTGGCGCACGTGGTGATCGACGGGGCGATCCGGAACCCGGGCCGGACCGAGCCGGCGGAGGCGCCGGATTCGATGCTGGATCCGGCGGCGATCGCCGAGACCTATTGGCAGCTGATCCGCCAGCCGCGCAGCGCGTGGTCGTGGGAGATCGAATTGCGGCCCTGGGTGGAGCGGTT
>JAKBCO010000014.1 GCA_021807785.1 Pseudomonadota bacterium | reverse complement strand
TGACCGGCAGCCGCTCCAACGTGCAGCCCAGCCTCTATGGCGGCCCCCCGCATCCCGAGGGCACGCCCGAGGACCCGGCCCGCGATTCCGCCACCCTGCCGCTGATCCGCGCCGCGGTGGCGCGCGGGGTGCCGGTGCTGGCGATCTGCCGCGGCTTCCAGGAGCTCAACGTGGCCCTCGGCGGCAGCCTGCACCAGCGGCTGCAAGACCTGCCTGGCCGGTTCGACCATTCGACGCCGATGCAACCGAACGGGAAGGTCCGCACCGGCAAGGCGCACGCCATCCGCGTGGTGCCGGGGTCCTGGCTGCACCGCCTGGCCGGCGCGACCGAGATCGCGGTGAACTCCCTGCACAATCAGGGGATCGACCGGCTCGCCCCCGGGCTGGTCGCCGAGGGCACCGCGCCCGACGGCACCATCGAGGCGGTGCGGGTCGCCGACGCACCCGGCTTCGCCATCGGCATCCAGTGGCACCCGGAATACGATTTCGAGACCGATGCGCTCTCCCACCGCATCTTCGCCGCCTTCGCCGACGCCGTGCGGGCCCATGGCGGGCTGGCGGCGGCGGCGGATTGAGACCCGCCGCCAGAGCGGGCAACCCACTCTCGGAGGAACCAGCCCATGCCCGATACCGCGATGCCGCAGACCGCCCCGCAAGTGGTCGTCTCCACCGCCGCCGACCCGGTGATGGTCAAGGGCCGGCGCGACTTCTTCACCTACCGCGACCTCGGCGTCACCGCCGGCAGCGGCGGGGCGATGCGCGCGCAGATCACCGCCGGGCGCGACGGCATGACGCGACCCACCGGCTGGCACGTCCATCTCTGCCAGGGCCAGTTGGTCTATCTGCTGTCGGGCTGGATCGATCTCGAATTCGCCGATCGCAAGGTCCGCCTCACCGCCGGCGATTCGGTCTTCATCCCCGGCAACACCCCGCACAATGAAACCGGCGCGTCGGAGAATTTCGAGCTGCTGGAAATCTCGGTTCCCGCCGACATGGGCACGCGGGGCTGCGCCGCGCCCGGCTGACCCCGGGCTGGACAGCGCCCGCCGCCGCCGCCACACCCGCCGCCCCGGGGCATCCCGTCCCGGGCGCGGAGCGGAGTATGCGCCGGCTGATCCTGATCGCCCTCGGCGTGCTGGTCCTGCTGGGCGGGGCCGATGCCCTGGCCTGGGCCTGGGCCACCGCGCGCCTCGCCCGCCAGCTGACCGCGTGGGAGGCTGCCCGCCGCGCCCAGGGCTGGCACATCACCCACGCCCCGGCGCGGCGCGCCGGGTTTCCCCTGACCGCCAGCCTGATCCTGCCGCGCTGGCGGGTTTCCGCCCCGCTGGGGCCTGCGCGCGCGCGCTGGCGGGCCGGGCGGCTGGTGCTGACCGTCCCGCCGCTGCTGCCGCCCCGGCTGATCGCGCGCGCCGAGGGCGCGCAGCGCCTGTCCCTCCCCGGCCTGCCGGTACTGCGCCTGCACGCCGCCGTGCTCGAGGCCGTGTTTCGCCTCACCCTGACCGGCCGTCCGGCTTCGGCCGCGCTGCATCTGCGCGATCTGCGCACCGATCCGGGCACGCCGGCGCCCGGCCTCGCGGTGGCGGCGCTCGACGCGCGGATCACCACCCCGGCGCACCGGCTGCGCCTCGGCGCACGCGGGATGGTGCTGCCGAAGACGAGGAGCTGGCCGCTGGGTCGGCACATCGCCAGGCTCGATCTGCGCGCCCGGTTGCGCGGCACCTGGCCCGCGCGCGGGGCGCCGGCGGCGCGGCTCGCCGCGTGGCGGCGCGAGGGCGGGACGCTGCGGATCGGCCGCCTGGCGCTGCACTGGGGCCGGCTGCGCGCCGGCCTCGGCGCGCGGCTGCGGTTGGATGCGGCCCTGCGCCCGGCCGGCACCGCCAGCCTGCGGCTGCGGAACGGCGCGGCGGCGCTGGACACGCTGGCGGCGAACGGGGCGATCACCAACGATGCCGCGCTGGCCGCCAAGGCGGTGCTGTCGCTGGTCTCGCAGGGGAAGCCGAACGCGAGGATCACGGTGCCGCTGGTGCTGCGCGACGGGCGGCTGCAAGCGCTGGGGGTGGGGGTGCTGACGCTGCCGCCGCTCGCCCCGCCCTGACCCCGTCAGTTCCGCGGCAGCCGCGGCGCCTCCGGCGCGTGCGGGTTCTGGGCGCGGTGACGCAGCAGATGGTCGGCCAGCACCAGCGCCATCATCGCCTCCCCCACCGGGACGGCGCGGATGCCGACGCAGGGGTCGTGCCGGCCGCGGGTGGTCACCTCGGTCTCCTGCCCGTCCTGATCGACGCTGGGCACCGGGGTCAGGATGGAGCTGGTGGGCTTGACCGCGAACCGCGCCACGATCGGCTGGCCCGAGGAGATGCCGCCCAGGATCCCGCCGGCGTGATTGGCGCCGAACTGCACCAGGCCGTCGCGCATCCTGAGCGGGTCGGCGTTCTCCTCCCCGCGCAGCGCCGCGGCGGCGAAGCCGTCGCCGATCTCCACCCCCTTGACCGCGTTGATCGACATCAGCGCCGCCGCCAGATCGGCGTCGAGCTTGCCGTAGATCGGCGCGCCGAGGCCGGGCGGGGCGCCCTCGGCGGTGACCTCGATCACCGCGCCGAGGGAGGAGCCCTGCTTGCGGATATCGACCAGGATCGCCTCCCACGCCTGCGCCGCCACCGGGTCGGGGCAGAAGAACGGGTTGCGGTCGATTTCGTCCCAGTCCCAGCGGGTGCGGTCGATGCGGTGCGGGCCGAGCTGGACCAGGGCGCCGCGGATGGCGATGCCGGGGCCGAGCACGCGGCGGGCGACGGCGCCGGCGGCGACCCGGCAGGCGGTCTCCCGCGCCGAGGCCCGGCCGCCGCCGCGATAGTCGCGGATGCCGTATTTCAGGTGGTAGGTGAGATCGGCGTGGGCGGGGCGGAACTTCCGCGCGACCTCGGAATAATCGCGGGAGCGCTGGTCGGTGTTGTCGATCATCAGCGCGATCGGGGTGCCGGTGGTCTGGCCCTGGAACACGCCGGACAGGATGCGCACCTGGTCCGGTTCCTGCCGCTGGGTGGTGAAGCGGGACTGGCCGGGGCGGCGGCGGTCGAGGAAGGGCTGGATGTCGGCTTCCGACAGGGCGAGGCCGGGGGGGCAGCCGTCGATGACGGCGCCGATGGCGGGGCCGTGGCTTTCGCCCCAGGTGGTCAGGCGGAACAGGTGGCCGAAGCTGTTGTGCGACACGGGGGGAGTCCGGCGGGAGCCGGGAGCGTGTATCAGGGGCCGGCGCGCGCCGCCAGTTGCCCCGCTCAACGCATGACGAAACCGCCGTCCACCGAGATCGCCTGGCCGGTGACGTAGCTGGCGGCATCGCTGCACAGCCACAGCACCACGTCGGCAACTTCCTCCGGGCGGCCGACCCGTTGCATCGGCACCCTGGCTTCCATCGCCTTGAGGGCCTCACCCTGACCGGACGCAACCATCTGATCGGCCATCGGCGTCCAGATGAGGCCCGGGCAGATCGCGTTGATGCGGATGCCGCGCCCGGCATATTCGAGCGCGGCGCTCTTGGTGAACCCGAGGACGCCGTGCTTGGCGGCCTGGTAGATTCCGCGCCCGGGCGCGCCGACCAGTCCGCCCATCGAGGAGCAATTGACGATCGCGCCGCCCGCCTGCGTTCGCATCCATTGCAGCTCGGACTTCATGCAGCGCCACACGCCGCGCAGATTGACGCCCATGACGCGGTCGAAATCCTCGCGGGTGGAATCAGCCGTTTCGGCCAGTACGTTCTGCACCCCCGCGTTGTTGTAGGCGATATCGAGCCCGCCCAAGCCCGCGATCGTCTGTGCGATCATCGCTTCGACCTGCGCGTCGTCGGCGACATCGCAGGCGATGGCGATCACGTTATGGCCGCGCGCCGCGAGCTCGCCCGCCTGCTCGCGCACCGCGCCCTCGCGCTGGTCCGCCAGTGCGACCGCCGCCCCCGCTTGCGCGAACGCCTTCGCGGTGGCGAGGCCCAGCCCGGAGGCCGCGCCCGTCACCAGCGCGACCTTTCCCTCGAACGAGATGTTCATCCCGCAATCCCCTGTCAGGTCGTCAGTCGGTTGCACATGATCCCTAACGCTGGGTGCGCTCCGCCTCCGCCTGCGGGTAGCGATCGCCCCGCACCGGGATTTTCGCCGCGGCATCGTCGATCTGCCGCACATCGTCGGCGGAAAGCGCGATCGCCGCGGCGGCGATGTTCTCCTCCAGCCGGGCCAGCCGGGTGGTGCCGGGGATTGGCACGATCCACGGCTTGCGCGCCAGCAGCCAGGCGAGCGCGATCTGCGCCGCCGTGGCCTGCTTGCGTGCCCCGATCGTTTCGAGCAGCGCCACCACCGGGCGGTTCGCTCGCCTGGCTTCGGGGGTGAAGCGCGGCAGGCTGGTGCGGTTGTCGTTCTCGCCGAAGGCGGTGGTCTCGTCGATCTTGCCGGTGAGGTAGCCCCGGCCGAGCGGGCTGAAGGGCACGAAGCCGATCCCGAGCGCCTCGCACACCGGCAGCACCTCCGCTTCCGGCTGGCGCCACCACAGGGAGTATTCGCTCTGGATCGCCGCCACCGGCTGCACCGCGTGGGCGCGGCGGATGGTTTCCGCGCCGGCCTCCGACAGTCCGAAGTGGCGGACCTTGCCCTCGGCGATCAGCGCCTGCACCGTTCCGGCGACGTCCTCGATCGGCACCGCCGGATCGACCCGGTGCTGATACAGCAGGTCGATCGTGTCCACCCGAAGCCGCTTCAGCGAGCCTTCCACCGCCTGGCGGATCCGTTCCGGGCGGCTGTCGAGGCCGTGACCGTCCCGCGAGCCGCCATCGCCGAGATCATGCCCAAACTTGGTTGCGATGATAACGGAACCGCGGACCGGCGCCAGCGCCTCGCCCACCAGCGCCTCGTTGGTGAACGGGCCATAGACCTCGGCGGTGTCGAAGAACGTCACCCCGCGCTCCACCGCGGCGCGGATCAGCGCGATCATCTCGCCCCGGTCCGGCGCCGGGCCGCGATGATAGTTCATCCCCATGCAGCCCAGCCCCAGGGCCGAGACCGCGAGGCCGCCGTTGCCGAGTTTCCGTATCCGCATGATCGTTCTCCTGTTCGGTGGCGGCTGGCGCGTCGGGCTCAGACCGCGGGCCGGCGCGGCGCGCCGGCCAGGTATTGCGCGTCGGTGACTTGCTCCATCCAGTCCACTGGCGAGCCGTTCACCTTCTCCTGGATGGCGATGTGGCTCATCGCCGTCAGGGCGGTCGCACCGTGCCAGTGCCGTTCCCCCGGCGCGAAGGACACCACGTCTCCCGGCCCGACCGTCTCGATCGGTCCCGATTCGCGCTGCACCCAGCCGCTTCCGGCGGTGACGATGAGGGTCTGCCCAAGCGGATGCGTGTGCCAGGCGGTACGCGCGCCCGGCTCGAAGGTGACCAGCGCCCCCGCCACCCGGGCCGGATCGGGCGGGTCGAACAGCCGGTCGATGCGCACCCTGCCGGTGAACCACTCCCCCGGCCCCTTGGCGGACGGAACGCTGCCGGAACGCGCGATATCCATCTTCGTCTCCTTGCCGAGACCCGGCCCGGGAGGTCCATTCATGGGTTCCGTTCGGGCGGGCGGTCCGGAACCTGGAGGGCGATATGGACCCTGCCGGACCCAGCGATTAGACGCTAAAATCGGCAAGAACCCAGCGCGTGTGCTTCTCAATGCCCCGGATCGACCTCAACGATATCGCCGCCTTCCTCGCCGTGGCGCGCGAGCGCAGCTTCACCCGCGCCGCCGCCCGGCTCGGGGTCTCGCAATCGGCGCTGAGCCAGACCGTGCGCGGGCTCGAGACGCGGCTGGGGGTGCGATTGCTGACCCGCACCACCCGCAGCGTCGCCCCCACCGAGGCGGGCGAGCGCCTGCTGCGCACCGCCGAGCCGCGACTGTCCGAGATCGAGGTCGAGCTTGCCGCGCTGACCGAGCTCCGCGACCGGCCGAGCGGCACCATCCGCATCACCGCGCATGACCACGCGATGCGGACCGTCCTGTGGCCGTCGCTGGCGGGGCTGCTGGCGCGCTACCCCGACATCAAGGTGGAAATCGCCATCGATCCCGGCCTGACCGACATCGTCGCCCAGCGCTTCGACGCCGGCATCCGATCCGGCGAGCTGGTGGCCGAGGACATGGTGGCGATCCGCATCGGTCCGGATATGCGCTCGGCCGTGGTCGGTGCGCCGTCCTATTTTGCCGGGCACGGGAAACCGAAGACGCCCCAGGACCTGACCCGCCACAGCTGCATCAACCTGCGCCTGCCGACCCATGGCGGTCTCTATGCGTGGGAGTTCGAGAGGGGAAGCCGCGCGCTGCGGGTGCGCGTCGAGGGGCAGCTCATTTTCAACCAGAGCGCACCGATGCTGGACGCGGCCCTGGCCGGCCTCGGTCTTGCGTACCTGCCGGAGGACAGCGTGCAGGTGCATCTTGCCGCCGGGCGGTTGATCCGCGTGCTCGCCGACTGGTGCCCGCCATATCCGGGCTATCACCTCTACTACCCGAGCCGGCGTCAGCCGACGCTCGCGTTTACCCTGCTGGTGGAGGCGTTGCGCTATCGGGGATGATCGGCGCCCGATCCCCCATCACCCCTCGGCGATCGCGATATCCGGCGCCTCCGGGTGCTTCATCCCCACGATATGATAGCCGCTGTCCACATGATGCACCTCCCCGGTCACGCCGGAGGAGAGATCGGACAGGAAATACACCCCCGCCCCGCCCACGTCCTCGGTGGTGGTATTCCGCCGCATCGGCGAATTGATCTGGTTCCAGCGCAGAATATACCGGAAATCCCCGATCCCGGAGGCGGCCAGCGTCTTCACCGGCCCGGCGCTGATCGCGTTCACCCGGATCCCCGAGGTGCCCAGATCGGCCGCCAGGTAGCGCACGGATGCCTCCAGCGCCGCCTTCGCCACCCCCATGACGTTGTAGTGGGGTACCCATTTCTCGGCCCCCATGTAGCTCAGCGTCAGCAAGCTGCCGCCCGGCTTCATCATCGGCACCGCGCGCTGGCAGACCGCGGTGAAGGAATAGCACGAGATGTCCAGCGCCTGCAGGAACGCCGCCCGCGGCGTGTCCAGGTAGCGCCCGCGCAGATATGCCTTGTCGGCGTAGCCGATCGCATGGACCAGGAAATCGAGCCCATCCCAGCGTTCCGCCACCGCGGCGAACGCGGCATCGATGCTGGCTTCCTCGGCGACATCGCACGGAACGACCAGATCGGACCCGACCGAGGCTGCCAGCGGGCGCACCCGCCGCTCCAGCGCCTCGCCCTGGAAGCTGAACGCGAGCTCCGCCCCCTGCGCGGCGGCGGCGGCGGCGATGCCCCAGGCCAGCGACCGCTCGTTCGCCACCCCCATCACCAGGCCGCGCCGCCCGGCAAGCAGGCGGCCGGTCGGGGGGGCGGAGTGGTCCTGGGTAATGGCCATGCGTGTCCTGCCGGGGGTTGTCGTCTGCCCACCCCTGGTGGCACAGCCCCGCGCGGCGGGGCAAGAGGCACCCGCCGGGAGAGACCGATGACCGCACCGCAGAACGACCCGTTCGCTTGGTTCCTGGACTGGCTGGACCAGGCCGAGGCCACCGAACCGAACGACCCCAACGCCATGACGGTGGCGACCGCGACGCCGGACGGCCGGGCCTCGGCGCGCATCCTGCTGCTGAAGGGGGTGGACCCGGAAGGAACCGGGGCGCGGGGTTTCGTATTTTATACCAACAAGCAAAGCCGCAAGGGGACCGAGGTGGCGGCGAATCCGCGCGCGGCGCTGCTGTTTCATTGGAAGACCCTGCGCCGGCAGGTGCGCATCGAGGGGCCGCTGGCCGATGTCTCGGACGCCGAGGCCGATGCGTATTTCGCAACCCGGCCGCGCGTCTCCCGGCTGGGGGCCTGGGCCTCCGACCAGTCCCGCCCGCTGGCCGACCGGGCGGTGCTGGAAGCGCGGCTGGCGGAGGCCGAGGCGCGCTACCCCGGGGAGGCGATTCCCCGCCCGCCGCATTGGGGTGGCTGGCGGCTGGTGCCGGAGAGCTTCGAGTTCTGGCAGGACATGCCGTTCCGGCTGCACGAGCGCATCGTCTTCACCCGCGCCGGCACCGGCTGGCAGGCCGGCGCGCTGTTCCCCTGAGCCAGGTCAAGCCCGGCCGCCGTTGACCCGTTCTTCATAAGTTCGCATCATACTGACCGCTTTGATGGGGTCAGAATGTCCGACGAATCCGCGCTGCGCGAGCGGCTCAGAAAGATCGAGGCGCTGTTCGCCGGCGCCGGCACCGCCGGCGAGCGCAGCGCGGCCGAGGCGGCGCGCGACCGTCTGCGCGCGCGGCTCGCCGAGCTCTCGCGCAGCGCCGCGCCGATCGAAGTCCGGTTCGCCCTCGCCGACCCGTGGTCGCGGCGGCTGTTCCTCGCCCTCTGCCGTCGCTACGGTCTCAAGCCCTATCGCAACTACCGGCAGCGGGTGTCGTCGGTCATGCTGCGGGCGCCGATGGCTTTCGTCGAGCAGGTGCTCTGGCCCGAGTTCGAGGAGCTCAACGCGGCGCTGACGCAATATCTCAGCGAGGTGACCGAGCGGGTGATCCGGGAGGAGGTCCACCGCGACACCAGCGAGGCGGCCGAAATGGCGCCGGCCCTGCCGGGCGGTTAGCTCACCCCCGCCAGCCCCGCAGCACCGCCAGCCCCTGCTCCAGATCGGCGATCAGATCCGCGACGTTCTCGAGCCCGACATGCACCCGCATCAGCGGGCCGGGGAAATCCTCGCCCCCGGCGGTGCGGGTGATGAAGCCGGTGGTCGGCAGCACCAGGCTCTCGTAGCCGCCCCAGGAGGCGCCGATGCCGAACAGCTCCAGCGCCTCGGCCATCGCGTGCGTCGCCTCCGGCGCGAACTCGGGCTGGAACACCACCCCGAACAGCGAGCAGGCGCCGGTGAAGTCGCGCTTCCAGATCTCGTGACCCCGCGCGCCGGGCAGGGCGGGGTGCAGGACCTCGGCCACCTCGTCGCGGTCCCGCAACCATTCCGCCACCGCGATGCCGGCGCGCATCTGCGCCTCCAGCCGCACCGCGAGCGTGCGCAGCCCGCGCAGGCAGAGCCAGCAATCGTCGGGGCTGGCGTACTGGCCGAGGCCGGCGGCGCCGGCGTGCAGCCGCTTCCAGTCGGCCTCGTCGGCCACCGTGACGCTGCCGATCAGCAGGTCGGAATGTCCGCCCGCGTATTTCGTCAGCGCCTGGATCGAGACATCCACCCCATGGGCGAAGGGCTGGAAGACGTGCAACCCCCAGGTGTTGTCCATCAGTACCTTGGCGCCATGCGCGTGGGCGGCGCGGGCCAGCGCGGGGATGTCCTGCATCTCGAACGTGTGGCTGCCGGGGCTCTCGGTATAGACCACGGTGGTGTTGGGACGCAGCAGGGACGCGAGCTCCGCCTCGCCGATCTCGGGGCGGTAGAAGCTGGTCTCCACGCCGAACCGGGCCAGCATTCCGGTGGCGAAATTGCGCGCCGGCCCATAGACGCTGTCCGGCATCAGGCAGTGATCGCCCGCCTTCAGGAACGCCAGCAGCGGCACCGTGACCGCGGCGAGGCCGGAGCCGACGATGAAGCTGTGGCTGCCCCCCTCGATCTCGGCGATCATGTCGGCCAGCGCCCAATGGGTCTCGCTGCCGCCGAGCCCGTAGGTGAGCACATGCGCCCCGCGCTGCGCCGCCAGCGCCACCCGGTCCTTCATGGTGGGATAGAGCACGGTCGAGCCGCGCAGCAGCGGCGGGTTGACGAAGCCATGCACCCGCTTGCCGGCGCGGCCGGCGTGCGAGAGCCGGGTGCGGAAGCCGTGCTTTTCGGGATGGTCGGTCATGCCGCGTCGCTCTCCACCGGCGTCGCGGGATGCGCGCCCCATTCGCTCCAGGATCCGTCATAGACCGCAGCCGGCGCCAGCCCGGCGAGCTGCATCCCGAGCGTCAGGATGCAGGCCGAGACCCCGCTGCCGCAGCTGGTCACCACCGGGCGGGCGCCGGAGATGCCGGCGGCGGCGAAGCGGGCGCGCAGCTCGGCGGGCGGGCGGAAGGTGCCGTCTTGGTTGAGCAGGTCGGTATAGGGGAGGTTGGCCGAGCCGGGGATGCGGCCGGATTTCATCCCCGGGCGCGGCTCCGGCGTGGTGCCGGCGAAGCGGCCGGCGGCGCGGGCGTCCAGCACCTGCTCGGCGCCCGAGCGCAGGTTTTCCAGCATGTCGCCGATGCCGCGCAGCCTGGTGGGGCGGAAATGCGGGCGGAACGCGGCCGGGGCGGGCGCCGGTTCGTCGCCGGAGGCCACCGCGCGGCCCTCGGCGCGCCATTTCGGCAGCCCGCCATCCAGCACCGCCACCGCGTCATGCCCGAAGAGACCCATCAGCCACCAGCCGCGCGCCGCCGAGGCCAGGCCCTTCTGGTCGTAGAACACCACCCGCGAGGCGTTGGACACGCCGAGTTCCGCCATCAGCTTCGCGAAGCGCCCGGGGCTCGGGACCATGTGCGGCAGGTCGGTGTCGGGATCGGCCACCAGGTCGATATCGAAGAACCGCGCCGCCGGAATATGGGCGGCGCGGTACTCGGTGCGCCCGTCCTTGGGTTCGTTAGGCAAGTATTTGGTGGCGTCGAACACCACGAGGTCGGGCTTGCCCAGTTCGGCGGCGAGCGCGTCGGTGCTGATCAGCGGGGTCATCGGCGGTTCCTCGGCAATTCGGCTCAGGTGTCGAGCGCGATGGTGATGCGGCGGTTCTGGCGGCCCTTGTTCTCGATCTTGAGCACCCGCACCTTCCCGATCTCGGCGGTGTTGGCCACATGGGTGCCGCCGCAGGGTTGCAGGTCCACCGGCGGATCGCCACTGCCGATCCGCAGCAGCCGCACCCGCCCCGACCCGCGCGGCGGCTTGACCGAGAGCGTGCGCACCAGCTCGGGGTTGGTGTCCAGCACCGCCGCCTCCACCCATTCCGTCGCGACCGGATGGCCGGCTTCGATCAGCGCGTTCAGCCCGGCCTCGATCGTCTCCTTCGCGGGCGGGTCGGGCAGGTCGAAATCCAGCCGCGAGCGGTCGGTGCCCACCGCGCCGCCGGTCACCGCCGCCCCGCGCAGCAGCGCCGAGAGCAGATGGAGCGCGGTGTGGTTGCGCATCAGCTGGTGCCGCCGGTCCCAGTCGATCCCGATCGCGACCACCGCCCCCGGGGCCGGCAGCGCGGCGTCGGGGGCGGGCAGGTGCAGGATGGTCTCGCCCTCGCCCTTGACGGTGTCGATGATCGGGGTTTCGCCGATCCGCCCGACATCGCCGGGCTGGCCGCCCGAGCGGGCATAAAAGATGCTGCGATCCAGCACGATCCCCTCCGGCCCCGCCGCCAGCACGGTGGCGGTGGTCTCGGCGAGGCGCGGCAGGTCCAGGAACAGGCGTTCGGTCATCTGGTACTCCATTCGGCGCGCAGGGTGGCCCGGCGCGCGCCGAGCCACAACAGGGCCAGCATGGTGAGCGCGTTGGGAAAGCCGCCGTCGAGGGCGCGCGCGATCGCCGCCGGGGCGGGCCAGACGCGCAGGCGGATGTCCTCCTCCTCGGCCGGCAGGCCGCCAATGCCGATCACACCGTCGCCGAGCAGGCCGTCGGGGCCGGCGGACGGGATGCGCACCCGGCCGGCGAAGCTGGCGCAGCATTCGTCGGTGCCGCCGGGGGAGAGCATCACCCGCCCGATCGGGGCCAGCAGGTCGGGGGTGAGGCCCGTCTCCTCGGCGGTCTCGCGCCGCGCGGCGGTCTCGGCATCCTCGCCGGCGTCGCAGAGGCCGGCCGGCAGTTCCACCAGCACCGGGTCCAGCCCGGCGGCGAGCACCGGCAGGCGGAACTGCTCGATCAGCAGCACGGAGTCGGCCCAGGGGTCGTAGGGCAGCAGGGCGGCGGCGGGGCCGCGGCGCCAGAGTTCCCAGACGCGCGGGCCGGATTGGACGCCGTCGAAGCGGCGGGTACGAAAATGCACCACGTCGAGCGGGAACCGGCCGTCCCAGACGCGGTCGGTCCGGGTGACGAGGAGGCCGGGGTGGGCGGGAAGCTGGGGCGGGGGTCGCATCGGCCAAGACTAACAAGCCGCGCCGCGCCTGTCGCGCGGCAACCATTCGTTCATCTATCGGGCGTCGAATACGCGGGCCAGGAAAACCCCCGAGGGCATGCCGTCATGCACGATCTCGCCGCGCTGCGCGCGGCCGATGCCCCATCCGCCGTTCCCGACCTCGCGCTGTCGCGCGCGCTGCTGGACAGCCGCCAGCGCTGGCGGGACCTGGTCGGCATGGCCGCCGACCTGGTGTTCGAGACCGACGCCACCGGCCGGCTGGCCTTCGTGATGCCGGATCCGGCGCTGGGCTGGCCGGCGGCGGTGCTGCTGGCGCAGGACCCGGGCAAGCTGCTGGCCGATCCAGGCGGGTTCGACCCGTTCCGCCCCGACGCGCCGCGCCGGGGCCGGCAGGCCTGGCTGCGGCGGGTGGACGGGAGCCTGGCCTGCCTCGTGTTCTCGGTGGCCCCGCTGCTGGACGCGGAGGGGCGGATCATCGGCGCGCGCGGCCTCGGCATCGACGTGACGGAGGAGCAGGCGGCCACCGCCGCCGCCGCCGGCGCGCTGCGTCGGGGGGCGATGATCGACCACATCCTGGCGCGGATGCGTCAGGAGGTGCTGGCGCCACGGATGATGCGCGCGGTGCTGGATTCGGTGCGCAACGCCCTGGGCGCGGACGGGGTGGCGGTGCTGGGCCAGTCGGCCGAGGGGCCGGTGGTGCAGCACCAGACCGGCGACGGGGTGGTGGCGGTGCTGGACGCGATCCTGACCCTGATCGATCGTGACGGCGCCGAGCAGGCGGCGACCGCGGCGGCGGCCTCGCCGCGCCCGCTGCTGGTTTCGGTCTGCCGCACCCGCTTCGGCGAGCGCGCCGGGCTGGCCGCCTGGCGCGGCGCCGACGGACGCCCCTGGGACGCGGAGGACCGGCTGCTGCTGGACGCCGCCGGGGGAATCGTGCGGGTGGTGCTGGAGCATCAGGCGATCCAGCGGGAGATGGCCCGCCAAGCCCGCACCGACGCCCTGACCGGGTTGCTCAACCGCCGCGCCTTCATGGAGGAGCTGCCGCGCCACATCGACCGGCTGGACCGGGAGCGGCTGCCGGGCACACTGATGTTCGTCGATCTGGACAACTTCAAGCAGGCCAACGACCGCTTCGGTCACGAGGTGGGCGACCAGGTGCTGATGCGCACCGCGCGGCTGCTGCGCGCGACGGTGCGCCCGACCGATCTGGTGGCCCGCCTGGGCGGGGACGAGTTCGCGCTGTGGCTGAACGGGGCCGATCATTTCACCGCCGCCGAACGCGCCGAGCAGATGCGGGCCCATGCCCCCGAGACCTTCGCCGCCGTCACCGGCACCACGCGGCCCGAAATCACGCTCTCGATCGGCATCGCCACCCGCCGCGCCGGCGGGGCGGAGGACATCGACAGCATCATGCGCCGCGCCGACCTGGCGATGTTCGAGGTGAAGCGCGACGGGCGCGGCCATTGGCGGGTGGCGCCGGAGGCGGAGGAATGAGCCCATTCGGCCAGATGGACGTCGCGTTCGGCCATCCGGCCGAATCGCATGGCGCGCCCGGTCGGCGGGCGGCGGCGCGCGGACTGAGAGTCATGCCAGCCGATGTTGACCCATCCTTCATCGGTCAACGTCGAGGCGGGCTGGCATGAGCGATCTGGCGGAACCGCCGGCCGAGGCGTCGCGGGTTCGCCGCTCCTCCTCGGGCGCCACCGCCCCCGACGAGCTCGAGCGGCTGGCCGCCGACCCGGCGGTGCTGGTGCGCGCGGCGCTGGCGATCAACCCCGCCGCCCCTCCGGCCGCCCATGCCAGGCTGGCGCAGGACCCCGACCCCAGGGTGCGCGCCTTGCTGGCCCGCAAGCTCGCCGCCCTGGCCCCGGCGCTGACGGAGGCCGAGCAGGGCCTGCTGCAACGCCAGACCTGGGAAACGCTGAGCCTGCTGGTGGAGGACACCGCCGAGCAGGTGCGCGCCGCCATCGCCGAGGTGGTGCGGGCGATGCCGGAGGCGCCGCGCCGGCTGATCCTGCGGCTGGCGCGCGATACCGCGATCGCGGTGAGCGAGCCGGTGCTGCGTCTCTCGCCGATCCTGACCGAGGCCGACCTGATGGCGCTGCTGCGCACCCCGCCCTGCCCGGAGGCCGCCACCGCGATCGCGCGCCGGCCGGGCCTTGCGGCTCCGGTGGCCGATGCCATCGCCGCCGGCGGCGACGACGCGGCGATCCGTGCCCTGCTCGCCAACCCCTCGGCGCAGCTGCGAGAAGCGGCGCTGGACGGGCTGATCGCGCGGGCGGTGGCGCATGAGACCTGGCACGCGCCGCTGGTCCGCCGCCCGCTGCTGCCGCCGCGGGCGGCGCGCGCCCTGGCCGGAATCGTCGCCACCCAGCTGCTGGACGAGCTCGCCCACCGCGCCGACCTCGACGCGACGCTGGCGGCGGAATTGCGCGCCCGGCTGAACGAACGGATCGCCGCCGATGCCCCGGGCGGGCACTTCGCCGCCGCCTCCGCCGCGGCGGAGGCGGAAGCGCACCGGATCGCCCGCGCCGGGCGGCTGACCGAGGCCTCCATCATCGGGGCGCTGAAACAGGGAGAGCCGCGGCTGGCGGCGGCGCTGCTGGCGATGGCGGCGGCGCTGCCGCTGGCCGCGATCGACCACGCGGTGCGGCTGCGCAACGCCAAGGCGCTGGCGGCGCTGGTGTGGAAGGCCGGGTTCTCGATGTCGCTGACGGCGCGGTTGCAGACCGATCTGGCCCGGCTCGGCCCGGCCGAATGCCTGGCGTCGGGGCCGCGCGGGGCGTTTCCGCTGACGGCGGAGGAGATGCGCTGGCAGCTCGACCTGCTGCGGACGGCGGGGTGACGGGCAGACGCGACGAAGCGCCGTCCTCCCCCGCTCCGCATTCCCCCGTCGAGGCCGAGCCCCGACCGGGCTACCGATCCTCCCCGGTTACCCCCAGCTGCTTGAGCTTGCGGTGCAGCGCGCTGCGCTCCATCCCCACGAACTGCGCGGTACGGCTGATATTGCCGCCGAAGCGCAGCAGCTGGGCGTGCAGATACTTGCTCTCGAACAGATCGCGCGCCTCGCGCAGCGGCAGCGCCATCACATCCGCCCCGGGATCGGTCGCCAGCAGCGACGGCGCCCCCTCGGCCAGGTCCGGCGGCAGCATGTCGGGGCGGATCGGCTCCTCCGGCCCGCCCGGGGCCATGATGAGCAGCCAATCCACCAGGTTGCGCAGCTGGCGCACATTGCCGGGCCAGTCATAGGCTTGCAGCGCGGTCATCGCATCGGCCGAGACCGGGCGCGGGGCGAGCCCACCGGCCTCGGCCGAGCGGGCCATGAAATGCGCGACCAGGGCGGGAATGTCCTCGCGCCGGTCGCGCAGCGGTGGCAGCCGCAGCGGCACCACCGCCAGCCGGTAATAGAGATCCTCGCGGAACCGCCCGGCCGCGATCTCGGCCGCCAGATCGCGCGAGGTCGCGGCCAGCACCCGCACATCGACGCGCACCCTGGCCGACCCGCCCAGCCGCTCGAAGGCCTGGTCCTGCAGCACCCGCACGATCCGCGCCTGGGTCTCGATCGGCATGTCGGAGACCTCGTCGAGCAGCAAGGTCCCGCCATGGGCGCGCTCCAGCACCCCGGCGCGGCGCGGCTGGGCCAGCGGATCGGCCCCGGCCTCGATCCCGAAGAGCTCCGCCTCGAATCGCGCCGGGGCCAGGGTGGCGCAGTTCAGCACCACGAACGGCCCGTCGCCGCGGCGGGAGCGGGCATGGATCATGCGCGCCGCCACCTCCTTGCCGGAGCCGGCCGGCCCCTGGATCAGCACCCGCGAGCCGGTGGGCGCCACCCGCTCGATTTGCCCACGCACCGCCCCGATCGCGCCGGTCCCGCCGACCAGCTGGGTCTCGGGCCCCGCGCGCAGGCGGAGCTCGGCGTTCTCGCGCGCCAGCCGCGCCGCCTCCAGCGCCCGGCGCACCACCAGCAGCAGGCGATCGGAATCGAACGGCTTCTGGATGAAATCATAGGCGCCGTGCTGGATCGCCTGCACCGCCATCTCGATGGTGCCGTGACCGGAGATCATCACCACCGGGATCTGCGGCTCCTCGCTGTGCAGGGCCGCCAGGATGCCGAGCCCGTCGAGTGCCGAGCCACGCAGCCAGACATCGAGGATGGCCAGCGCCGGGCGGCGGGCCCGGAAGGCGGCCAGCGCCGAGTCCGAATCGCCGGCGCCCGCGGTCTCGTAGCCTTCGTCGCGCAGCACGCCTTCGATCAGCAGGCGGATGTCGGGCTCGTCATCGACGATCAGAATGTCATCGGCCATGCGGATCCCCCGCCGGCAGGATCAGGCTGGCGATCGCGCCGGGACCGTCCGGCCGGTCTTCCAGCACCAGCCGGCCGCCATGGTCTTCCATGATCTTTTTCACGATCGCAAGCCCGAGCCCGGTGCCTTTCGGCTTGTGGGTGACATAGGGTTCGGTCAAACGCGCGCGATCTTCCTGCGGCAGCCCGATGCCGTCGTCGATCACGTCGATGCGCACCTGTCCGTCGGCGCTGGCGACGCGCAAGCTGATGGCGCCCTCCGCGGCCCCCTCGGGGCGCGGGCGCATCGCCACCGCGTCGGCGGCGTTGGCCAGCAGGTTCGACAGCGCCTGGCGCAGCATCCGCCGGTCGCACGGCGCCACCGGCCCCTGTTCGGGGATCTCGCCGGTCCAGTCGATGCGCGGGCGCGCGGTGCGGTGCAGGACCAGCGCCTCGCGGGCGATGCGCCCGACATCCTCCGGGCGGATCACCGGCTGCGGCATCCGCGCGAAGGCCGAGAACTCATCGACCATCCGCCCGATATCGCCGACATGGCGCACGATCGTCTCGGCGCATTGGGCGAAGGTCTCGGGGTCGGAGGTGATCTCGCGCCCGAACCGGCGCTTGAGCCGTTCCGCCGCCAGCTGGATCGGCGTCAGCGGGTTCTTGATCTCGTGGGCAATGCGCCGCGCCACGTCGGCCCAGGCGGCCTTGCGCTGGGCCGCCTCGAGCTCGGTGATGTCGTCGAAGGTGACCACGAAGCCCTCGGCGCGCTCGCCCGAGAGGTCGGCGCCGATGCGGAGCAGCAGGGTGCGCCGGCGGGTGGGCGGGCCCAGCGCCACCTCGGCCACATGGGGCCGCTCGGGCGCGTCCATCGCGGCGGTGAGCAGCGGGGCGAATTCGGGCACGACCTCGGCGAGCGGCCGGCCGCTGGCGCCCAGCAGGTCGGCGCCCAGCAGCTGTTCGGCGGCGCGGTTGGGCAGCTCGATATGCCCGGCCGGATCAAGGCCGATCACCCCGGCCGAGACGCCCGAGAGCACGGTTTCGGTGAAGCGCCGGCGCTCGTCGAGCTGGCGATAGGCCGCCATCAGCTCGGCGCGCTGGGCGGCGAGCTGGCCGGTCATGCGGTTGAAGGCGCGCGAGAGGCTGGCGATCTCGTCATCGGCGCGCTTTTCCGGCACCCGCACCGCGAGGTCGCCGGCGCGCACCCGCTCGGCGGCCAGGATCAGCCGGCCGATCGGGCGGGCGATCTGGTTGGCCATGACGAGGCCGATCAGCACCGCCGCCGAGAGCACCAGCAGGGCCAGGATGGCGAAGATCCAGGCGAAGGCGATCTGCAGCCAGCCGCGATTGGCGTCGAGCCGCTTGTACTCGGCGACGGCCTGCTCGGTGCGCTGCATGTAGTGCAGGATCTGCGGATCGACCGGGCGGCCGATCATCAGCACCATCTGCGGCGAGGAATCGAGGGCCACCAGCGCGCGCACCCGCGAGCCGTCACGCGAATCGAGCACCACCGCGCCGCCGCGCAGGGCTTCGTTCAGCGCCCAGCGCGGCGGCGGCGAGACGCCGAGCCCGCCGAACAGCCCGGCCGAGGCCTGCACCTGCTCGGAGGCGGCATCGTAGATCACCGCCTCGGTCAGGCCGCGAAGCGTGGTCTGGGCGGCGAGCGCGCGGGCGAAGGCGCGCGGATCGAGCGCCAGCAGCGGGCCGGAGCGGTTGATGTCGGCCGCCATTTCGAGCGCGACGGCGCGGATATTGTCGCGGTGCTCTTCCAGATAGCCGCGCGCGACCTGCAAGGATTCGGTCACCGCGGTGCGCACCGGGTCGTTGAACCAGGCCTGGATGCCGGTGTGGAAGAACGCGACCGCGAAGCCGGCGACGACGATCGAGGGCGCGACCGCGACGCCGGAGAACAGCAGCACGAGGCGCACATGCAGCCGCGAGCCGGCGGCGCCGCGGCGGCGTTCGGTCACCACCCGGGTGATCCGCCCGGCCAGCACGAGGCCGAGCAGAAGCAGGACCGAGAGATTGGCCCAGACCAGGCCCACGCCGACGCCGGGGCTGGCGGCGAGTCCGGCGCCATCGGCCAGCACCACGAAGGTGGCGATGCCGGTGCCGAGGGCGGCGATCACCAGCAGCACGGTGGCGGTCCGGCTCAGCAGCAGGCGCGAGAGGCGGCCGGCCTCGGGGCCGGCGGAGACGGGCGGGTCGTCCGGCTCCAGCGCCGCGCGGGGCGGCAGCTGGTTCATGCCGACCGCCCTCGACGGGGCCGGATCGTCGCGGATGCGACCGGGCGCGCGCGCGTCATGGCTGGGTCAGGCCCGGTCATGGCGGAGCGAGGCGGACGGTGTCACATCAACCCCCGCACCACCGGGATTTCGAGGTCGCGGATCTTCTTGCGCAGCGTGTTGCGGTTCAACCCCAGCATCGCCGCCGCCTTGATCTGGTTGCCGCGGGTGGCGGCCAGCGTCAGGCGGATCAGCGGGCGCTCCACCTCCGCCAGCACGCGGTCATAGACATCGGTGAGGCCGGCGCCGCCGTCATGGGCGGCGAGGAAGGCGCGGATATGCCGCTCCACCGCCCGCGCGAGCGGCTCGGCGCCGGCGGCGACGGGGTCGGGCGGGGCCGCCGCCTCGGCCAGCTCGGCCTCGATCGCGGCGGCGTCGATGGTCTCGGCCGGGTGCAGCGCGGCGAGGCGGCGCATCAGGTTTTCCAGCTCGCGCACATTGCCCGGCCAGGGATGGCGCTTGAGGCGTTCCAGCGCGGCGCCGTCCAGCGCCTTCGCCGCCAGCCCGTCGGCGCGCGCGCGGTCGAGGAAATGCCGGGCCAGCGGCGGGATGTCCTCGGCCCGCTCACGCAGCGGCGGCAGCCGGATCGGCACCACGTTGAGCCGGTAGAACAGGTCCTCGCGGAACTGGCCCTGGCGGATCGCCGCGCGCAGGTCGCGATGGGTGGCGGCGACGATGCGGACATTGGCCTTGATCGGCTGGCGCCCGCCGACCGAGGTGTATTCACCCTCCTGGAGGACGCGCAGCAGGCGGGTCTGCGCCTCGGGCGGCATGTCGCCGATTTCGTCGAGGAACAATGTGCCGCCATTGGCCTGCTCGAACCGGCCGGGGGTGCGGGCATGGGCGCCGGTGAAGGCGCCGCGCTCGTGGCCGAACAGCTCGCTTTCGATCAGCTCGCGCGGGATCGCGGCCATGTTGACCGGCACGAACGGGCCGGCGCGGCGCTTGCCGTAATCGTGCAGGGCGCGCGCCACCAGCTCCTTGCCGGTGCCGGATTCGCCGTTGATCATCACCGTGAGGTCGGCGGTGGTGAGGCGGGCGATGGTGCGATAGATCTCCTGCATCGCCGGGCTACGCCCGATCAGCGGCAGGCGCTCGTCGGCATCGCGGGGCTCGGGTTCGGCATCCGGCGGCGGGGCGGGCACCACCAGCGCGCGCCCGACCACGCTGAGCAGCTCATCGAGATCGAACGGCTTGGGCAGATACTCGAAGGCGCCGCGCTGGGCCGCCTTGACCGCGGTGATCAGCGTCGATTGCGCGCTCATCACCACCACCCTGAGATCGGGGCGGACGCGGCGGATGCGCGGGATCAGGTCGAGCCCGTTCTCGTCGGGCATCACCACGTCGGTGATGACGAGGTCGCCCTCGCCGTCCTCCACCCAGCGCCAGAGGGTGGCGGCGTGGCCGGTGGCGCGCACCTGGTAGCCGGCCCGGCCCAGCGCCTGGGTCAGCACGGTGCGGATCGAGCGGTCGTCGTCGGCGACCAGGATCGTGGGCAGCGTCATCGCGGTATCCTCAGCACGACGGATCGTCCTCGGCCATGACCGGCAGGTGCAGGCGGAATTCGGTGCGCCCGGGCCGGCTGTCCACTTCGATCAGCCCGCCATGGTCGCCCACGATCTTGGCCACCAGCGCGAGCCCGAGGCCGGACCCCGAGGCCTTGGTGCTGACGAACGGGTCGAAGAGATGCGGGCGGATGTCTTCCGGGATGCCCGGCCCGTTGTCGCGGATCGCGACATAGAGCGGCAGATCGACCCGGCTCGCGGAGCCGCGCAGCGCCACGCGCATCCCGTGCTGGAAGCCGGTGGCGAGCACGATCTCCCCGCCCGGAAGGTCGGCCACCGCCTCGGCGGCGTTCTTGACCAGGTTCAGCACCACCTGCACCAGCTGATCGCGATTGCCCCAGACCGGCGGCAGCGACGGGTCGTAGAGTTCCTGGAAGCGGGTCGCCGGCGCGAACCCCGATTGCGCCACCTTGCGCACATGTTCCAGCACCCGGTGGATGTTGACCGCGCTGCGGGCGATCGGCTTCTCGCCGAACATCTCCATCCGGTCCACCAGGGCGCGGATGCGGTCGGCCTCGTCGCGGATCAGCACCGCGAGCTCGCGATCGGCCGGGGCGACGGTGGATTCGAGCAGCTGGGCGGCGCCGCGGATGCCGGAAAGCGGGTTCTTCACCTCATGGGCCAGGATCGCGGCCATGCCGGTGACGCTGCGGGCGGCGCCGCGGAAGGCGAGCTGGCGATCCAGGGCGCGCACCGCCGAAACGTCCTGGAAGGCCAGGACCACCGCGCCCGGCTCCTCGGCCAGCGGGGCGGCGTGGACCGAGATGCCCTGCTTGCTGAGCCGCGGGCTCTCCAGGGTCAGATCGTGCCCGGCGACCGAGGCGTCCTGGGCGCGCACCTGTTCGATCAGCAGGAACACCGGGGAGTCGGTGGGCAGCAGATCGGCCAGGGTGAGCTGCGCCAGATGCGGGGCGGAGGCGCCGAGGAATTGCTCGGCCGCATGGTTGACGAAGCGGAACCGGTTGTCGGTGTCCAGCACCACGATGGGCACCGGCAGCGCCCCCAGCACGGCCTGCGGGTCGAGCCCGGCGGGGCGGGCCTCCCGCACCCGGCCGATCACCGCGCGCAGGCGGGAGGCGACGGCGCCGCTCATGCCGCCAGTGCCTCCGGCGGATACGTGGCGGCGTCGAAGAAACGGTCGATCAGGGCCAGCACCTCGGGCACCGCGGACAGGCGGGTGACGGTGGCGCGGAAGGCGGCCGCACCCGGCAGGCCGGCGGAGTACCAGGCCAGGTGCTTGCGCGCCATGCGCAGCCCGGCCTCGGTGCCGAACCAGGACAGCATGTCGTGATAATGTTCCAGCAGCACCGATTTGCGGGTGGCGGGATCGGGCGGCGGGGTGCGGGCGCCGGTGCGAAGGAAGCGGGCGACGGCGGCGGGGAACCAGGGGCGGCCGTAGCAGCCGCGGCCGATCATCACCCCGTCGGCGCCGGAGGCGGCCAGGGCGGCGGCGGCATCGTCCTCGGTCAGGACGTCGCCGTTGACGATCACCGGCAGCCGGGTCGCCGCCTTCACCTCGGCCACGAAGGCCCAGTCGGCGCGGCCTTCGTAGAATTGCTGGCGGGTGCGGCCGTGGACGGTGACGAGGCGGATGCCCTCCTGCTCGGCGATGCGAGCGAGGTTTGGGGCGTTGCGGCTGGCGTGATCCCAGCCGGTGCGCATCTTGAGGGTGACCGGGACGTCCACCGCGCGCACGGTGGCGGCGAGGATGGCGGCGGCGGCGGTCTCGTCACGCATCAAGGCCGAGCCGGCGGACTGGCCGAGTGCCACTTTCTTGACCGGGCAGCCGAAATTGATGTCGATCAGGTCGGCGCCGCGATCCTGGGCGAGGCGCGCGGCCTCGGCCATCGCCGCCGGTTCGCAGCCGGCCAGCTGGACCGCGTTGATGCCGCCGGCGCCGACGGTTTCGGCCATGCGCAGCGTCGCGGCATTCTCGCGGATCATCGCCCAGGAGGCGATCATCTCCGAGACCACCATGCCGGCGCCGTGGCGGCGGGCGAGGCGGCGGAACGGCAGGTCGGTGACGCCGGACATCGGCGCCAGGATCACCGGGGTGTCGAGGCGGAGGTTCGGTGACAGGGTGATCGGGGCCAGGCCGGGTGGCGGCGGTGTAGCGTCGGGATGACAGATGCCCATGATTTGGGCAGGGTAGCGGGTCGGGGGGGCGGAAGCAATGCGGGGCAGGTGGCAGCGCGGCTGGTGCCATGCGAGGCTGCGCCCCGCCACCCCGGGAGGGTCCGCCATGCGCATCGTCGCTCTGGAAGAGCATTTCACCGTCCCCCGCATCGCCGCCGGCATCGCGCCCGAAGTGGTGGCCCGGCGCGGCTTTCCGGGCCCGGATTTCCCCTGGGCGCAGACGCTCAAGCGCAGCGAACTGGCCGAGCTCGGCGCCGCGCGCCTAGCCGACATGGACCAGAGCGGGATCAGCGTGCAGGTGCTTTCGGTGGCCGGGCCCGGGGCCGACCTGGTGCCGGGACAGGCCGGCATCGACCTCGCGCGCGCCTATAACGATGCCCTGGCGGAGGCCTGCGCGCGCCACCCGACGCGGTTTCGCGGCTTCGCCCATCTGCCGCTGCTGGCCCCCGAGGCGGCGGCGGCGGAGCTGGAACGCGCGGTCCGCGACCTCGGGTTCCACGGCGTGCTGGTGAACGGGGCCACCGACGGGCGGTTCCTGGACCACCCGATGTATGCGCCGGTGCTGGCGCAGGCAGCGGCGCTGGAGCTGCCGATCTATCTGCACCCCGGCATCCCCACCCCGGCGGTGCGAGCGGCCTATTTCGACGACTTGCCGGGCAATTTCGGCTTCACCCTGGCGCTGTCGGCCTGGGGCTGGCACGCGGATACCGCGATCCATGTGCTGCGGCTGGCCCTCGGCGGGGCGCTCGACCGCCATCCGGGGTTGCGGCTGGTGATCGGGCATATGGGCGAGGCGTTGCCGTTCATGCTGGACCGGATCGACGAGACCACCGCCGCCGAGGCGAAGCTGCGGCTCAGGCGTTCGGTGCGGCAGACGATCCTGGATCAGGTCTGGATCACCACCAGCGGGTTCTTCACCCTGACCCCGTTCATGGCGGCGCTGATGGCGTTCGGGGCGGATCGGATCATGTTCTCGGTGGATTACCCGTTCGCGTCGAACGCGCGGGCGCGGGCGTTCCTGGATGCGCTGCCGGTCTCGCCGGCGGACCGGGCGAAGATCGCGCATGGGAATGCGGACCGGTTGCTGCGGCTGGCGGGGTGATATCCCGGGGTTCCGAAGGAATGCGTGGCGGGTTGGCGGGCGGCGGGGCGCGAAGCATGACTCCATGCCAGCCGGTATGGGGCTCAGGGCGGTTCGTAGCGCAACACGCGGCGGAGCCAGGCGGCGCGGGCGCGCTCCCGCTCGCGGGCCGCGATCCCGCCGAGCCTGGCCGCCGTCTCCGCCCGCTGCCGATCGGGGGCGCCGCGCGCGCGCATCAGCGCCAGGATGCGGTCGGAGGCTTTCCGGAATGTTTCGAGCTCGCCTTCGGTCCATGGCCGCTCCCGCTCCCGTTGCAAGGCTTCGGCGAAGGGGTTGGGGTCGGCGTGCCCCGCCGCCGTCACCGCCTCCGGCCCGGGTGCGTCGATCAGAGCCGTCCCGTCGCGGCGGGCGAGCCGGATACGCGCGACCTGACCCGAGGTGCCGAGGGCGGCCAGCGCGCGCGGCAGCCCGTCATAGGCGGCGCGCTGGATCTCCTCCGGCACCGTGCGCGGCAGCGGGCGCGAGGCCGCATCGCCGGTCCAGTCGGCGGCGGCGGCGGCCGAGGTCTCGAAGCGCTCCTGCACCCCTTGCGCGCTGATTGCCAGCGGCACCGCGACCGCGTGGACCTCCACCGCATAGCCGCGCGCGGTCGCCTGACGCGCCATCTCCACCGCCCAGCCGGGATCGCGCAAGGTGCCGTCCACGATCACGTTCACCCCCCGCGCCAGCGCCGCCTCGCGCAGCTCGTCGGCCCATCGGGCCGCGTCAGGATGGACGCGGGAAGCGGCGTGCGCCGGGTCCTGCTCGACCAGTTCGACGTAGCGCGGGTGGTATTCCCGCAGTTCGTCGGGGTCGATCAGCAGCGGGCGGGATTCGCCCAGCGCCTGCTCGATCGCGCGGCGCAAGCCGGTCTTGCCGGCCCCCGGCTGGCCGCC